>NZ_JBFRTN010000154.1:0-2241 GCF_041474095.1 Vibrio sp. 10N.222.54.A3 | reverse complement strand
CTCCTCCTACTCGATTGTGTGCTTTTTAAGTGCTCCATCATGTGGTGGTGGTTAATAAATCAACAACTTTAAGGCATTGTTAAAGTTGACGTTTTGAAGATAAAACCTTTCATGAATATGACTGAAGCGAGCGTGCTTCATGAAAACATTGCGGAATCACACTAGTGATAGCCTTCGCTGAGAACTCATAATACTCAGTTCAATACTGCTGAACCGCACTACAATGAAAATAGATAAACATTACATGAAGAAGATCTACTGAAATAGCATGAAAAAACTAAACCTTATCTTTGCCGCTTTTCTTATTACTTTGCTTGCCGGATGCTCGTCACATGCGGCCGTCGATACTTCAAAAACAAAGGGCTATGCCAATTCACATGCGCTTGTGGGAGTGGCTTCTTGGTATGGCGATAAATTCCATGGAAAACTGACGGCAAGTGGTGAAGCGTATAATAAAAACGCCTATACAGCCGCTCACAAAACCTTGCCATTTGGGACTATCGTGAGAGTGACCAATACAGCCAATAACAAGTCAGTCGATGTCAAAATTAACGATAGAGGCCCTTACGTAAAAGGCCGAGTGATTGACCTTTCCCACAAAGCATTTTCTCAAATTGGTGACGTTAAGAAAGGCGTAGTAAAAGTCAAAATTGAGATTATTGATGACAGCAACACCTTTCGATACAAACACTAGAATCCCCTCCTAACCTCCCCTTGGTGTACATCTCCGCTCCCTTACCAGCAACGGGAAGGGGAGGAAAAAAACCTCGATCTCGATGATTGAATAGCATATTTATGCTTACTCGATAAGGCTGCTTTTGCAGCCTTTTTTGTGCCTTTCGATAATCCATTTTTAATAAGATTATCTTATTTTCAGTATGTGGGTTGATGATGTTATGTGGTCAATAAATCAGTGTCTTAGCTTTCTTATCATTAGGGTTCATTGAAATTCATTGTGAAATAATGAAAAGCTAACCTAATCCAAGTTGAGCTTTGGTGTGATTAACAGTGAAAGCCTAAGGGCAATTACATTTAGTTACTTACTGAAGTAAAACTGAAATATTAGTTACACGGTTCTGAAATTTTTGGTGTTTAGCTTATGGGCTTCTATATCGCATTTAAATAAGGAAATACCCGTGAAGCTAACCCCTGTCGTTGCAGCCGTAATTATGTCTTTCAGTTCAGCAAGTTTTGCTTTTAGCTTGCAACAATCTGCCAATGAAAACAGTGAAGATCTCGTATGGACAGGGCACCTAAGCCCAGACAGCGACACGGTAATGTCTGCGATGCTCGCGGCTCATATTTATGGTGGTACGGCGACAGTGCCTGAGCCGATTAATCCTGAATCGACGTTTATCTTGAACTACTGTAATGCAGAATCTCCACGTGTAGAGACAGATTACTCTTCATACCGAGTGGGGCTGGTTGACTTCAACCAAGTGACTCAATTAGCACCAACTATTGATCAAGCATCCATTGTGGCAGTGGTCGATCATCATGCGATTGGTGGCTCTCCAATTAACACCCCGCAGATTGTCGAGATGGATATCCGAGGTTGGGGTTCAGCTGCAACTATACTGGCTGACAATGCTGAAAAGCTCGATGTGACATTACCTAAACACCTCGCTTGTGTTGGCTTGGGTGCGATTCTTTCTGACACAGTGGTATTCCAATCAACAACTACAACAGATCATGATCGTGAATACGCAGAGAAGCTGGCGAAGGTTGCAGGCATTTCAGATATCGAAGACTTCGGTCAACAGATGTTGGTTGCTAAGTCAGATCTTAGCCACCTTTCATCTGAAACCATTCTGACGCTGGATTACAAAAACTTTAAGTACGGTGGCAAACAGGTGGGTATCGGTGTTGCTGAAACACTAATGGCTCAACAACTGATTGACCGTAAAGACGATCTTCTAGCAGCAATGAAGACTTACAAAAAAGAGAACGGGCTAGACCATCTGTTCTTTTCAATCACAGATACCAAGAACAAAGAAGCGAACTTATTGTGGGTGGATGAAAGCGACTATCAAGTCATCAAATCGGCTTTCAACGCTGAACCAACAAGTGACATGCTGACTTTGGAAGGTGTCACTTCACGTAAGCGCCAGATTGGCCCTGCGGTTCAAAAGGCAATTGAGAGCTTGTAAGTAGAAAGAGAGTTTGGAGGGGATTGGTAGAAATACCAATCCCTTTTTTAATTATTGGGCGTCTAAATGGGATTTGTCGAGTAGACGACAC
>NZ_JBFRTN010000153.1:0-448 GCF_041474095.1 Vibrio sp. 10N.222.54.A3 | reverse complement strand
TCGACGGTGTGCCATCAACGGAAGTGACAGTGAAGGTTTCTTCTACTTTATCGCCGACGTTTAATTGATTAAATGCGCTGTTGGCGGTGAACACCCAGTGACCATTGGCATCAATGGTTAAATCACCGTGGGTTCCCGTGATCGAACCTGGTGTAAAGGTGTTATCCGGGTTATCCAAATCCGTACTGGTTAGCGTGCCTGATGTCGTTACCGCTTTGTCGGTTTCATCGATGGCAACGGTTGCGCTACTGACAGTAGCGGCGTCGTTAGTGCCGTTAATCGTCACTTTGACCGTTGACGTTGTGCCATCAATAGACGATACAGTGAAGGTCTCTTCGACTTTATCGCCGACGTTCAATTGATTAAACGCGCTGTTGGCGGTGAACACCCAATGACCATTAGCATCGATAGTCAGGTCACCGTTGGTACCGGAAATAGAATCCGGTGT
>NZ_JBFRTN010000152.1:0-7291 GCF_041474095.1 Vibrio sp. 10N.222.54.A3 | reverse complement strand
GTTACAGTGACTTCTGTAACGGCGCGTTTTTGTATCTTATAAGCTCATCATGGGTATGAACCCGATTAAGCTTTATGTTCCTGGTTACACTTCCATTCACATGGCACTTCATAAATCAGCTCTTCAATCGAGGTTGGATTTAGAGCCCACTCTTCATCAATATTGAACTTGCTGACCATCTGCGTGTTGAAAAGCTGCCAATGCTTAAGTAGGGCGTCTTCGGGTGAGGTGACCATATCACCTTCATTCCAAGTGCTTTCCATAAAGGGAGTGAGGCATACAGCGCCGTTTGCGTACATGATCATTTGCCATTTAACTTCGTAAATGTTGATCATTTTGTCTGGGTTAGCTGCATTGTACTCAGCGGCAAGCCCGTTAATCTCTTTTTCAACATCGCCGACATTGTCGATGAAGTAATCAACTAGGTTGTCTTCTTGGCGAACAGAGTCTGAAATAAGCTGCATTGGCCTACGTGAGTGAATCATGTTGGTGAACAGACGCATGCTAAACAGGTAGATAGCGATATTTGGCGCAACATCTTTTGGCAGCTCTTCCATAATCTTACTGATGTAAGACTGAAAATAATCGTGTAAACAATCACTTATTGCATGCCAAATCTTTTCTTTGCTACCAAAGTGGTGGCGGATAAGGCTATGCGAGACGCCTGCCTTTTCACTGATGTTTCGCAGTGATACACGATCGTAGCCAAAGTCACAGAACATGTCTGCGGCAACGCTCATGATCAAAAAACGCGTCTCTTCGGCGTCTTTTGCACTTCTTCTACCTTGCTTCTTTTCGGTCATCTTCATTTCACACAATTACCTGATTACAACATTCTACACTGTTTTTACTGAAATAAAAAATACTGCACAAGTGGAAAGTAAATCTTGAGAATTATTTAATATTAAATATACTGCCCACCTGTGTAATAAATCATAATAATTAAACGGAGAGGCATCATGCAGTTCAATTTGTCGATCAATGCCATATCGAGCAAGCGCATGGGAGCTGTTATTGCAGCACTATTGCTCGCAGGCTCTCTAACTGGATGTGACAAAGTTCAGTCAGAGGAAAATGTGCAGGTAATCAAGCCAGTCAAGCTGTTCGAAATCCCACAACAGACTGATATTGATCTCGATAGCTTCATTGCAAAGGTTGATGCGACCGACCGTGCGGCACTTTCTTTCCAAGTGGGTGGAGATATAGAAACCTTCGATGTTCGTATGGGACAAGAAGTGAAGAAAGGTCAGGTGTTAGCCGTATTAGACGCGACGGATTACCGTATTGCCGTTGACGCAGCCCAAGCTAAATTTGATCTGGCGAACAGCCAATACAAACAAGCTTCTGAGTTGTATGCGAAAAAACTGGTCAGTACCGATTACTACGACCAAGCCGTAAACACCTTTACTGCCGCTGAAGTTGAGTTGGACCAAGCAAAAACAAACCTTGGCTACACTACCTTAGTTGCTCCATTCGATGGCGTGGTATCGATGGTGTTTGGAAAGCAATATCAATTGATCGCAGAAAAGCAGCCTGTACTGAATATTTTGAATCACAGTGAAATGGATGTGACGTTTTCAATTCCAGTATCAAAGCTTGAAGACCGTTCTATTCAAGACCTAACGAGCTCAAACATGTGGGTTGTGATGGACAGCCACCGCGGCATTCGTATCCCGACTCGCTTTAAAGAAATCTCAACGCAACCAGATGAAGATACCAACAGCTACCAAGCGGTTGTGTCTATCGAAAAGCCAGAAGGCATCAATCTACTTTCTGGTATGACAGCGCAAGTTGAAGTTCAGAAAAGTAAATCTGACTACGGCATTGGTATTGTGGATTCAGCTTGGTTAAACAAAGACGTAGACCATGGTGAACTATGGCGTTATAACCCTGACTCTCAACTGATTTCTAAAGTACAAGTCCTTCTTGATGAGCAAGGCAAGGTTATCGACGGATTGTCGTCTGGTGACCTTATCGTTGAAGCGGGTGTGGATGTGTTATCAGACGGACAACAAGTAAAAGCTTGGCTTCGTGAGGGCGGTATTTAATGAACCTTTCAAAATTATCAGTTGTTGTCGCGTCGGTTCTGTTACTTCAAGCCTGTAACAATGAAGCTGTACACCGTGAACAACCACCTTTGTTGGTTTCTACCTTTGAAGTTGGCGCACCGCTTACTAATCAGTTCAGAAGTTTTAATGGACAGGTGATGCCAGCTGAATTGACTCCCTTGGCATTTAAGCTAGCAGGCGAGATTCAACAAGTATTAGTAGAAGCGGGCGACAATGTCGAAAAAGGGCAGTTATTAGCCACCTTAGATAACGCAACGTACGTCCAAGATCTGACTGATGCTCAATCTCAATTCAAACTGGCAAGCAAACAGTTGGCCCGTGGAACGGAGATGTTTGGCAGCGAAATGTTATCGCAATCAGAACACGACCAACTGACGGCTAACTATAAGCTCGCATCGGCGAATTTGGCGGCGGCGAAACGCAAGCTGAGTTACACAGAACTTTTAGCGCCGTTCTCAGGAACAGTTTCAACTGTCGATAAGCAACGATTCGAAAATACGACGCCTGGAGAAACACTACTGAGTGTGTACCAGAACGACAAGGTGTATGTGCGAATTCAAGTATCAGATTCGATCTTGGCGTCAATTAGCCCAGACATGCGTTCAAATAGCTATCGTCCTGAGGCGACCTTTGGCGGTCACACAGGCCAATATCCACTGACGTATCTAGAACACACCAGTGAACTGCACCCACAATCCCGTACCTACGAATTTTGGATGCAGATGCAGCAGCCTGAAAGTGAAATCCTGCCAGGCACGAGCGTTACGGTCAATGTAGATATGGCGAAAGCGGGCCTGAGCGATGTTCAAGGCTACCAATTACCAATGACAACGCTAGAAGCGGGCTCTGAAGCGAATCAGTTCTATGTGTGGAAAATGGAAGACGGACAAGCATTCAAAAGCGAAGTAGAAGTCGACAAGATCAGTGGCCAAGGCGCACTCATCGCTCATGGTGTTGAGCAAGGTGAGCTACTCGTAAATTCGAATTTAAGAAAACTCCGTGACGGAATCCAATTGTCAGGAAAAGCAGAATGAACATCGCAGAATATTCAATAAAGAACAAAGTAATCAGCTGGCTGTTTCTAGTCATTTTGGCCATTGGCGGTGTGACGTCTTTTGGTAATCTATCCCGTTTAGAAGACCCAGCTTTTACCATTAAAGATGCAATGATTATTTCAACTTACCCTGGCGCTACGTCAATGGAAGTTGAAGAAGAGCTGACTTACCCACTAGAAAAAGAGATAAGACAGCTTCCGTACATCGACAAGATTACCTCGACATCATCGAACGGTATGTCCCAAATTATGGTCAGTATGAAGATGGACTACGGTCCAGACGAGCTGCCTCAGATCTGGGATGAAATGCGCCGTAAGATCAACGATCTACAACCAACACTGCCAAGTGGTGTAAATTCCGTTCAGATCATCGATGATTTTGGTGATGTGTTTGGTGTGATGATCATGCTGACCGGTGATGGTTACGATTACGTTGAGCTCAAACAGTACGCAGATTACCTAACGCGTGAAATCGAACTGGTTGACGGTGTCGGTAAAGTTAGCATTGCAGGTGACCAACAAGAACAACTGTTTGTTGAGATGTCACTGGAACGCTTAGCCGCATTGAACCTAGATATGTCGACGGTGACAGCATTGCTAGCACAACAAAACAGTGTGGTATCGGCAGGCGAGGTGATGCTGAATGGTCAAAGCCTAACGATTAAGCCAAACGGCACATTAAGCACGGTTGAAGAACTAGAAAACCTAATCATTCATGGTCGTGACACTGGCAATCTAATTCGTCTAAAAGACGTTGCTGAAGTGACTCGTGGTATTCAAGAAAAACCGGGTAATGTATTAACGTACAACGGTGAACCTGCAATCAACTTAGGTATTGCTTTCTCATCAGGCGTAAACGTGGTTGAGATTGGTAAAGCACTGGATGCGGAACTGGATCGCCTAGAAAGCATTAAGCCAGCGGGTGTAGAACTGAATTACTTCTACAACCAAGCGCAAGAAGTAGACAAATCTGTGGCTGACTTCTTAATCAGCCTAGTTGAAGCGGTAGCCATCGTTATCATTGTATTGTTGTTCGCAATGGGCTTACGCAGTGGTTTGATCATCGGTTTGGTTCTTCTATTGACGGTATTCGGTACCTTCATCCTGATGGATTACAACGATGTTGAACTGCACCGCATCTCTCTGGGGGCACTGATCATCGCGCTGGGTATGCTGGTGGATAATGCGATTGTTGTCGTTGAAGGTATTTTGGTGGGCTTGAAGAAAGGCAAAACCAAGCTTCAAGCAGCGAAAGACATCGTCAAGCAAACACAATGGCCACTGTTAGGTGCGACCATTATCGCTATCACAGCGTTTGCACCGATTGGTTTGTCGAAGGATGCGACAGGCGAATTCATGGGTTCACTGTTTTGGGTACTGTGTTTCTCACTGTTTTTGAGTTGGGTAACTGCACTAACACTAACGCCATTCCTTGCCGAGATGTTGCTTAAAGAAGAAGACAAGGTTGATGAGAACGAAGACCCATACAAAGGCATCCTGTTTGTGGTATTCGGTGCGTGTCTGAAAGTAGCACTTCGATTTAGATGGCTTACTGTAGTTAGTATGGTCGCTCTATTAGCAGTTTCTGTCGTCGGTTTTGGTATGGTGAAGCAGCAGTTCTTCCCGCCGTCAAATACCCCAATGTTTTACGTAGACATGTGGATGCCAGAAGGCACCGATGTTCGTGAAACGATCAAGCAGACAGAAAAAGTTGAAAGCTACATTCGCCAGCAAGACGACGTGGAGTTTGTAACGACAACGGTTGGGCAGGGCATGCAACGTTTCGCACTGACTTACCAACCAGAGAAAAGCTACGAAGCGTACGCCCAGTTACAAGTAAGAACCACTGACCGCGACACTATGTTTAAGGCTCTAGCGGCGCTAGACAAAGACTTAGCGAACGAATTTGAGCAACCAACGTTCCAGTTCAAGTTGATTGAGTTTGGCCCGTCACCAGCTTCAAAAATCGAGGCTCGTATTAGTGGTGCCGACCCACAAATCTTGCGCAGTATTGCGGTTGAAGTGGAAGACATCTTGTTAGCGGACCCAGGCTCTCGAAATGTTCGTCACGACTGGCGTGAACGTACCAAAGAGCTCGTGCCATTGTTTAACGAATCAAAGGCGCGTCGTCTTGGTATTTCAAAGACGGATCTGTCCGAGACGTTACAGATGGCGTTTGGTGGCTACAACATCGGTTTACTGCGTGATGGTACTCATATGTTGCCTATTGTTGCGCGTTTACCGGAAGAAGAGCGTTTTGATTTCGAATCGCTAAACAATGTGAAGATTTGGAGCCCATCACTACAAACTTACATCCCAGTTGAGCAAGTGATTGATGGCGTAGAGCTTCAATGGTCTGAGCCACTGATTCAGCGTCGCGACAGAAAACGTACGCTAACAGTATTGGCTGACCACGATGTTCTTGGTGATGAAACGCCAGCGAGTCTGTTTGCTCGTGTGAAACCAAAGGTAGAAGCATTAGATTTACCAGAAGGCTACAGCATTAGCTGGGGTGGTGAGTACGAAAGCTCTAAAGATGCGCAAGAATCTCTGTTTGGCTCACTGCCAATGGGTTACTTGCTGATGTTTATCATCACGATGCTTCTGTTTAACTCGGTTCGTAAGCCGCTTGTGATTTGGTTTACGGTTCCACTCTCTATCATTGGTGTTTCAATTGGTCTGTTAGGTACCAATATGCCATTCAGCTTCACAGCGTTCCTTGGCTTATTGAGTCTAAGCGGCATGATTTTGAAGAACGGCATTGTACTGCTTGACCAGATCAACAGTGAGCTATCAACAGGTAAAGACCCATACCTAGCGGTTGTAGACAGCGCGATCAGTCGTGTACGACCGGTATCTATGGCAGCACTGACGACTATCTTGGGGATGATTCCCTTGGTATTCGATGCATTTTTCGGCTCAATGGCGATTACCATCATGGCAGGCTTAGGCTTTGCTACCGTACTAACGCTAATAGTAGTACCAGTGATGTTCGCTATTCTATATAGAATCAAACCGTCCACTGCGGGTTATTAGGGATTGATATAAAACAGATTCTTTTAAGCCAGCCCAGTCAATTTTGACTGGGCTTTTTTATGGGTGTGACTTGGCGATACAAGATCGTGCTAAGAGACTATAGCGTCAGCGAGCGTTGCGTTAAGAAAGAGATAGGTATCAAAAAGCAGCTAACCAATGGTAAAGCGGCTTCCTGTAGAATAGAGAATAGAGGGCACTTCTAGATTGCGAGGCGAATATCCAACTCAATCGGCTTTGGCATAGCTAAGTGATAACCTTGATACATATCGAAGCCTAAATTTTGCATCGCTGCGAGTTGTTGTTGGGTTTCTATCCCTTCGATTACTGTCTTCGCACCGATTTGGGTAGCAAGCTTTAGGGCCAATTCCAT
The DNA here is from genome assembly GCF_041474095.1 of Vibrio sp. 10N.222.54.A3. Classification (NCBI taxonomy): domain Bacteria; kingdom Pseudomonadati; phylum Pseudomonadota; class Gammaproteobacteria; order Vibrionales; family Vibrionaceae; genus Vibrio; species Vibrio sp. 10N.222.54.A3. Next base: position 762 of record NZ_JBFRTN010000152.1, on the reverse strand, counting down.
TTCACATGTGTCGCCTTGTTCAAAGTCCAACATAACCGAGCGGTCTATCTTGATGATATGAGGGTTAATGTGACGAACGCGCTGTTCGGTTGATGCTTGTGTACCAAAATCATCGACAGCGATTTGAAAGCCATTATCCGCAAGAGAAAGAGCGGCATCTTTCAAACGCTCTTCACTTTCTGCGTTCAACTCTACCAACTCCATCACTATCTGTTCGCATGAAAGGTTAAGCTCGTGAAGGCGTTTAGCTAACAAGCTATCGCTGACCTTTTCTGCAGCAAACAACTCACCAACGTTTGGAAGAACGTTCAAAAATAGATGTAAATGACGGATTGTCGATTGTGCGAAGTTACGGATATGAATCGCTCGACTCAACCTCTCTACATTGATTTTGTCTGTGCTTGAGGTTTCGTCGGAATGGAAGAAGTGATCAGGACGAACAATATCACCTTTGTTATTTGAAATGCGCACCAAAGCCTCAACACCTATTTGAGTCATAGAAGAGTCGAATATAGGTTGATAGACGCTTCTAAGCGTCAGGTCTTGGTATTTCGCAATAAACTGCATATCAGCATCTACGGATATACAGCTAATAAATTCACTTCTGTCTGATAAAATCATAGTCGCTAGTAAAGAGGGCTTATTCAATGGCGGACGTACATGTCGCGGCTGTCACAATATTGACAGGTGTAAGTAAATTGTCAATTAATAAAAACTCATTTGTAGAGTCAATATTTAAATAAATATAATTAACGAAAAAAC
>NZ_JBFRTN010000151.1:0-13874 GCF_041474095.1 Vibrio sp. 10N.222.54.A3 | reverse complement strand
CTTAAGATCCTGTCTATGAGACAGGTAAATGAAGCGGTTTAAACATCTGTGCTACGGATTAGACATTTGCGCTGCGGTTTAGACACAAGCACAGCGGATTAGCCTCAGGTACTGGTACTGGTACTGGTACTGGTACTGGTACAGCAGATTAACCACCAGTCTAAAAACAATGAGCGTGTTTCTAATCACACAGCTTTACAGTAAAAGACAAACAAACTCATTCGCGGTCAACCTTAAAACCCGACTCATCGCCATACAACGGCTAAGGTGAAAAGATAGGTAAAAAGAGGTAACTAGGCAGAATCACGACTATAGAAAAGCCACAATTGGTTTCAAAACCTTCCCCACTGACTCGATTGAATAGTAAAGCACCGTTTTCCGGCAATTTATTTGTGATCTGGGTTGCACGCGTACCGCATACTATCAGATACTGAACAAAACTAACCTTCAGCCACAGTAAACGTTCCGCGCTTGCTGTTCAGGAAATTCAATGAGTTCAGATAATCAGCCAACCTACTTCTTTTTCGATTACGAAACTTGGGGCGTTAGCCCAGCAAAAGACCGTCCGAGTCAGTTTGCAGGTGTTCGTACCGACCAAGATTTCAATGTTATTGGAGAGCCTCTGGTTATCTATTGCCAACCTCCTGCTGATTACCTCCCTGCACCTGAAGCTGCATTGATTACCCGTATCACGCCACAGAAAGCGGCTTCACAAGGCCTCCCTGAACCTGAGTTTATCGCTAAGATCCATGCTGAGTTAGCGAAACCTAACACCACAAGCCTTGGCTATAACAGTATTCGATTCGATGATGAAGTAACGCGTTACACCTGTTACCGAAACTTCATCGACCCATATGCATGGAGCTGGCAGAATGGCAACTCTCGTTGGGATTTATTAGATGTAATGCGCGCTGTTCACGCACTGCGCCCTGAAGGCATTGTTTGGCCAGAGAACGAAGAAGGTTACCCAAGCTTCAAACTGGAACACCTATCTGTGGCAAACGGCATTGAACACGAAAACGCGCACGATGCGATGGCCGATGTTATTGCGACCATCGAGTTAGCGAAGAAGCTGAAAGCTGCACAACCTAAGATGTTCGATTACCTTTACAACATGCGTCATAAGCGTAAGCTGAATGACCTGGTTGATATCGTAAACATGACACCATTGATGCACGTTTCAGGCATGTTTGGCCGTGACTGCAACTACACCAGCTGGATTGTGCCTATGGCTTGGCACCCAACCAATCAAAATGCCGTTATCGTGGTTGATTTAGCCAAAGATCCAAGCCCACTGTTAGAACTGGACGCTGATGAACTCAAAGACAGGCTCTATACCAAACGCAGTGAACTTGGTGAAGACGAGTTACCCGTACCCATCAAATTGGTTCAGCTAAACAAGTGCCCTATTCTTGCTCCAGCCAAAACGCTAACGGCTGAAAATGCTGAAACCATCGGTATCGATCGCCAACAATGCCTGAAAAACTTGGCACTGCTGCGCGAACACCCAGAGATCCGCGAAAAACTGATCGGCCTGTATTCACAAGAGCGCGAGTACGAAAAGAGTGATGATGTTGATACACACCTTTACGACGGTTTCTTTTCACCTGCTGATAAAACAGCGATGAACATCATTCGCGAAACTGACCCGAACAACTTGGCGGCTTTGGATATCACCTTCAGTGACGAACGAATTAAACCGTTACTGTTCCGTTACCGTGCGCGTAACTTCCCATGGACGCTCGACGAAGCTGAGCAATTGAAATGGGCGAACCATTGTCGTGAGTTTTATGAGTGCCGTTTAGAAGAGTACATGCTCAACCTTGAAAACCTCGCGCACGAACATGAAAGCGACGAGAAGAAAATGGCTATCTTGAAGGCGGTTTATCAGTACGTAGAAAAGTTAGCTAGCTAATTCCATTATCAAGAGACGTAACACTTTGAAAGAAAGATTGATCCAACTGGTTTACTGCTTAATCTCCTTCACCTTAATCATAGGTGCACTTACAGCAGGTAACGCGTTACAGCACTTTTTGGATACCTCAATCCCTGGCAGTATTTTTGGCATGTTGATTCTGTTTGCCGCCATGGTGATTGGTATTGTTCCTTCGCACTGGGTACAACCCGGCGCAAGCTTGATTATCCGCCTAATGATCTTACTGTTTGTTCCGATCAGTGTTGGGTTGATGGATCACTTCGACATGCTCATCGCGAACGCATTGCCAATTATGGCGAGCGCCGTTGGTGGCACGTTACTGGTGTTGGTGTCCTTATCATGGTTCTTAGACCGCTTGCTATCGAGAGGTAACTGATCATGTGGATTCTACTCACCATCGTGGTATTCCTGTTTGCTCGCTGGGTAAGTCAAAAAGTAAACTCGCCGCTTTGTAATCCCCTGCTTATCAGCATTGGTATCATCATTCCGATACTCACGTTCTTTAGAGTACCGTTTGAGACTTACTATGCCGACAACACCTGGATTACCTACATGCTTCAGCCTGCGGTTGTTGCCCTTGCTTACCCGCTTTATGAACAGCTACCTCAAATCAGAGCCAACTGGCGCATTATTACCTTTGCTTGCACGCTAGGCAGTGTGATGTCGATGACAACGACAGCATTAATCGCAGTGGCTTTTAAAGCGGACTTAACTTTGATTGCGAGTTTATTAGGTAAGTCAGTCACCACGCCAATTGCAATGGAAGTATCGAGCCATTTAGGTGGTGAAGCAGCAATTGCGGCAATACTGGTATTGATTGTTGGTCTATTTGGGGCAATTTTTGCTTACCCAATCTACAATCTCATTGGTATTAAGAGCCCTATTGCACGAGGTTTAACCATGGGTACCGTGTCTCACGCTTTAGGCACCGCGACTTGTGCGGAAAAGAATCAGGAAGATGCAGCATTCAGTTCTTTGGCTCTTGTGCTTTGTGGCGTCATTACCTCAATCATCGCACCGAGTATATTTTCGCTCGTGGTTTGGTTCTATTCTTAACCTAAACGATCACTACGCGATCCAGCCCAACCAGAATGCTGTTTATTACAGTGTCTGTTTGGGCTTTTTATTCGCATTTATTTAGCAATAGCAGTCAAGTCACGGTCTTTTACGAGCACTAAGTGCGATATCAGCTGTATAAATGGCTCTTGTAATCGATTTCAAGTGTGACCTCACTCTAATTATGCAAACCAATGTAACAACAACAATTCAATAGTGATCTTTATCACAGAAAATTCCTGAGCAATGCATAAACTTAAAGCCTAAGGTCAATTAAGGATTCAACATGAACAGTCGTATTACCCTGGCGCTGGAAAGTGCTCCATCATCAATGAAAGCGCTTTTGAGTGACATCGTATTAGCAGACAACTTTGACGCGACATTGTCTCCAGAACAATTTGCTAGCCTACTGCAAGCAAGTGGTCTAGCGGATGACGAACTACGTATTGCGCTACTTCCTTTTGCCGCAGCGTATTCTTACGCTCCGTTATCTGACTTTTATGTTGGTGCAATCGTGCGTGGGTTGTCTGGTACTCTGTATTTTGGCGCAAACCTTGAAATCGCTGGTGCTCAACTTGGTCAAACCGTTCACGCTGAGCAATCTGCAATCAGTCACGCTTGGATGAAAGGCGAACTAGGTATCTCAGATATCACCATCAACTTCAGTCCTTGTGGTCACTGTCGTCAATTCATGAACGAACTGACAACAGCAAAAGAACTTAAAGTTCAGCTGCCACAACGTGATGAAATGTCTCTGCAAGAGTACCTACCAGACTCGTTCGGCCCTGCTGATTTAGGTGTGACAACTGGCCTAATGACAAAACTTGATCATAAGTACACGACCGAAGAAACAACGCCTATTGTTGTAGAAGCGCTAGCAGCACTAAACCGCAGTCATGCTCCTTACACCAAAAACCTAAGTGGTGTTTCATTACAACTGACGTCAGGTGAGATTTTCACGGGTGCTTACGCAGAAAATGCAGCGTTCAACCCGAGCCTACCTCCTCTGCAAGTCGCGTTAATTCAACTTAAACTGGCTGGCTTCGATTTCGAACAAATTGAAAGTGCTGCTTTGGTTGAAATCGCCGAAGGTAGCATCAGTCACCTAGCGGATACGCAATCTACATTAGAAGCGATTAACCCCGACATTCCAGTGACTTACTTAGCAATCTAAGTACATCTGATTAACAAAAATTTAAATAAGCAGCCCTATTTAACAGGGCTGCTTTTTTTATGCCTGTAATTAACGCAACAACTTGCGCAAACGTTTGCTTTTGTCATTGAAATAAGTATGATCACCCCGTTTTCAATCAATCGTTCAAAAGATCGGAAGGAATTTCTATGTTTGGTACTGCTACTCGTGAAAATGCTACTCGTGTACTTCTATTAGGTTCAGGTGAACTCGGCAAAGAAGTTGCTATCGAGTGCCAACGTTTAGGTTTGGAAGTTATTGCTTGTGACCGTTATGCAGACGCACCAGCAATGCAAGTTGCGCATCGTAGCCATGTATTAGACATGTTAGACGGCGATGCACTTCAAGCGATCATTGAACTAGAAAAGCCAGATTATGTGGTTCCTGAAATTGAAGCTATTGCCACCAGCAAGTTGGTAGAGCTAGAAGCGCAAGGCTTAAATGTCGTTCCAACTGCGAATGCGACCAAGCTAACGATGAACCGCGAAGGTATCCGTCGTCTAGCTGCAGAAGAGTTGAAACTGAGCACTTCTCCTTACCGCTTTGCAGACACCTTTGAAGATTTCTCAGCCGCTGTTGAATTCGTGGGCATGCCTTGCGTTGTTAAGCCAGTAATGAGCTCTTCAGGTAAAGGTCAAAGCGTTATCAAAACAGAAGAAGACATTCAAAAGTCTTGGGACTACGCACAAGAAGGCGGTCGTACTGGCGCGGGTCGTGTGATCGTTGAAGGCTTCATCGACTTCGATTACGAAATTACGCTACTTACCGTTCGCGCAGTCGACGGTGTTCACTTCTGTGCGCCTATCGGTCACCGCCAAGAAGACGGTGATTACCGCGAATCATGGCAGCCACAAGTGATGTCAGACAACGCACTTAAAGCCGCGCAATACACGGCTGAACAAGTGGTTAATGCACTAGGTGGCCACGGTATCTTTGGTGTCGAGCTGTTTGTTAAAGGCGATCACGTTATCTTCAACGAAGTATCCCCTCGCCCACACGATACAGGCCTAGTAACATTGATGTCTCAAGACTCATCGGAATTCGCACTGCACGTACGCGCCTTTACCGGTATGCCGATCAAATCCATCACGCAATACGGCCCATGTGCCTCTGCCGTAATCCTTGGTCAAGGCACATCAACGAATATCCGCTTTGAAGGCCTTGCAGAAGCGCTAGACGCACCACAAACGCAAGTTCGCTTGTTTGGTAAGCCTGATATCGATGGTCGCCGTCGTCTTGGTGTGGCGCTTACTCGTCGCAACAGCACTGAGACAGCGATTGAAGATGCAATTGAGAGCGCGTCAAAAGTAAAAGTGATTTACTAACCTGCTATTCAATTCTGAACAATCACGAGTTCAAATCTGAACCATAAAAAGACGGGCTATCGAGCCCGTCTTTTTGTTGGTGTTATCTGTTGGCTTAACTAAGCAGACTGAACTTAAGCGTCTGACTCAATCAAATACACTTCTTCACAGAAGCGAGACAAACCTTTCTTAGCAATCTTCGGATGTTCATCGTCTGCGATGTCCTGATTCAACAATGTGATCTTATAACCTGCGAACAACTGATCGATTTCTAGCTTAGGCACGCTAAACGGAGGCCCAGCCATTTCGTTTTGGTCGTAATCCAGAGTCACCAGAAGGATCTTACCGCCCGGTTTCAGCAGTTGTTTTAAGCGCTCTACGTACTGCACTCGCATCTCTTCAGGCAATGCGACTAAAGACGCGCGATCATAAATGGTATCGACAGGTTGGATTGGCGCTGAAAAGTAATCGCCCGTGTAGATGTTCAGTTCATCGAATTGGTAGAGCTCGTGCTGACCGCTAATTTGAGTCACAGTCGGGGTATAAAGGTGCTCTGCAAAAAATGCGCGAACCGCAATCTGGCTTAACTCGACACCTTGAACATCTTCATGCTTTGAAGCTAGCCAAATCAGATCTTCACTTTTGCCACAAAGTGGAACAAACACACTCTTCTCGTAGCTAGGCTCAGTCTTTTCCCAAAATTTAATCAGAAGTGGGTTTACATCTTCGAGGTGGAAACCAATTTGGTTGGCTGCCCATTTATTGTGCCAAAATTCAGGATTATTCATCTTTCGTTCATGTTAAACAGTCATAATGCAAGGGTACAGTATAGAGAGGTAAGAGCAACCTTAGCTTGGTTTAAAGTACTAAATTGATTTCGATAAAATCAGAAACTGGCTAAGTTCAAAGTTCTGATAATTGCGGAACTAACGGTTGGGTTATTTGGCTATATCTTCACATTTTAAAGCAATATTAAACGTTAGAATTGGTTTCTGTCTTAGCTAGCCTCATTTAATATGTAGTGAAATTAGTTAAGCTGTTTTTACTCTTGTGCGTTACTGGTTACCCCTTTTGACTACCCGTTTTTTGTAACCTTGTATTTTGGAGTTTGAATGAGTGTATTTCTCCGTACGACGGCCCTAATGCTTTTGGTATTGAGCCGAGCGCCTGCATTCGCAGCAGCACCTGTTTCAACAAGTTCAACAGATCAAACGCGCACTCCTGCGCAAAACCAAGTATCTTCAAACGTATTCCGTCATAGTTTGAGCGGCCTTTACGGCATCAAAGCCTTCGACTCACGCCCGACTCAGCCTTACACCGACTTCGATATTTTGTACAGCAAAGCGCATCAAGGCCAAGCTGAACTAGAAACTATCTGTAAAAGTACTGCCCTACTCACCAATTCTGAAGCGCTATTTGCTGGCGTTAAATCTCAAGCTCGCGCAGAAGAAAAAATCGCCCTTGAGCTTGATGGTGATGTGACAAAAATTACCGACTTAGCCCGTGCAACTATCATCGCGAACGATGTAGAGAGCTTGGTTGAAGTTTACGAAGCGCTAAGCCGTGAAGCAGACGTTGTTAAGCTGAAAAATAAGTTTAAATCGCCGGCTGACTCTGGTTACCGTGACCTTAACTTGTTGGTTCGTTTGCCTAAAACCAACATCATTGCAGAGGTTCAACTTCACTTAAAAGCGATTGCTGACGTGAAAAGTGGTCCTGAGCACGAGCTGTACGAAATTATCCAAGGCATTGAGCGTCACGCAATTGCAGAACATCGCCCAATCAACGATATCGAAGCGGCACAAATCAATAGCCTACGACGCCAATCTTTAGAGCTTTACCAACAAGCATGGCAACCGTACATTACAACGCACATTAAAGCGGCTTAACACATAGATAGGCTATTCCAATAAACATCACAAGGGCTGCACTCGCAGCCCTTTTTAGTACTTGTTGAGTAGCCTCTCCACTTCCTATCCCAAATAATCAGATCGTTTAAATTTAGATCTCAGTCTCTTTTCTCCGTCGAACATTTCTGTTTCTATAGCGAATAAGCTTCTGACAAGAAAAGGAATTACGTCAATGCAGAATAACAAATCCATGCTTTCCATCGCGCTACTTGCTGCGTTTTCTGTACACGCTAGTGCTGACGAATGCGGAAAGATCACCACTGCAGACATGAACTGGAACTCGGCGAGCCTATTGCTCATGTCGACCAATTCATTTTGAATAACGGCTACGGCTGTGAAGCGGACTTAATCCCCCGGTGATAGCGTCCCTACGGGCACGTCAATGATTGAAAAAGGTCAACCTGATGTTGCGCCAGAGCTTTGGACTAATGGCATCAAAGAAGCGTTGGATAAGGGTGTTGCGGATAAGCGTCTACGTTACGCGGGCAAGTCTTTGGTCAACGGCGGTGAAGAAGGTTTCTGGGTACCAAACTACCTTGTTGAACAGTACCCAGAGCTTACAACCATTGAAGGTGTGATTAAAAACGCAAAGCTGTTTGAACACCCAGAAGATGATGAGAAGTTTGCGTTTTATAGCTGCCCTGCGGGTTGGACTTGTCAGATTACCTTCGGTCACCTGTTCGATGCGCTTAAGTTAGAAGATCACAATTTTGAAATGGTTGATCCCGGCTCAGGCGCCGCTTTAGCAGGTACGATAGCGAAAGCTTACGAACGCAAAAAAGCATGGTTTGGATATTACTGGTCGCCTACGCCTGTGCTAGGTAAGTATGAAATGGTGAAGGTTGATTTCGGAAGTGGTACTGACATTGAGGAATTCCGTAACTGTACGACACAACCTGATTGTGAATCTCCTAAAGTGACCATGTATCCACCAACACCGGTTCACACAATCACCACAGAAGCCTTTGCTAATAACGAACCTCTTGCCTACCAATACTTTGAAAAGCGTGGTTTTACCAATAAACAAATGAGTGAGTTGCTGGCCTGGATGGAAGACAACCAAGCCGACGCCGAAGAAGCCATGTATTACTTTCTAGAAAGCTCACCACAGGTATGGAAGCCTTGGGTGTCTGAAGACATCGCAAGTAAGGTTCAACAAGCCCTTTAGAGTGAAGATTCAAAGTCAGAGGCCTAGCCTCTGTTTTCGCATCTAAAGCAAGTTCTTACCGGACAGTAAATAGATGGTGTTTGAGAAAGGTTACTAAAAATTAAAGAAATGCGTTTAGCTTAAACTCTATGCAGATACAAAAAGACCACGCTAGGCGTGGTCTATTGCTTGGCTACTTCTCGATTTTAATATTTTCGACACGGGCCTTTAGTTTTTGTCCCGGTCTAAAAGTAACAACACGTCGAGCAGAAATTGGAATGTCTTCACCAGTTTTCGGGTTACGACCAGGTCGCTCGTTTTTCTCGCGAAGATCAAAATTACCAAAACCAGACAGTTTTACCTGTTCGCCATTTTCGAGCGCTTTACGAACTTCTTCGAAAAACACTTCCACCGTTTCCTTGGCATCCCGCTTGCTGTATCCGAGTGTCTCAAACAGGTTCTCAGCCAAATCGGCCTTCGTGAGTGCCATAAAACTTTCCTCAAAGCTATGTTAAACATTGCTACCATCGCCAGTAGCGCCAGTAGCGCCAAAGCATTTACCCTATTCAATCAATGAGATAAGGTCATTTACAAGGAAAGTGTATGCCAAGCTTCTGATTTTCGCCAACTTTTTTATCTTAACTATTTAATTATTCTTTCAAATCAGAAAGGTAACTCGCTTCAAATTTCACATATATAGCTAAAAACCATCTACTCAACAGTAACGAAATGGAGTTATATCCCATACAAACAACCATTAATAGAATTTAAAACTTTAGCGAACTAAATAATAATTTTTGAGACTTTTCTCCGATACCCAATAAAATCAGCCACTTGATTTGATATGGGACTCAACAAAGGTTACTAAATAAGCGTTATTAAATATAAGATTTGTATCATTTCAGAATTTAATTCGAATTCACTTATAACAACCCACTCTCTTTTGGGGTTTTAATCAATAATCCAATCATTATAAGAAAGCTTCTTTGGCACAACATGCAAAATGATGGGCAATAAACGGCTATTATTCATCTACAAAGTACGCACTAAGATAATATCTCTTTGCGGATCGTTACCTAGCGGAAATACGTGCTCACCCACTTTTTCAAAATCGAACTTGTTATAGAAAGCGATAGCTCGCGGGTTATGCTCCCACACACCAAGCCAAACTACGTCGTTACCTCGTGCTTTTAAGATATCGAAACATTCCGCCATCACGTCTTGAGCAATGCCTTTCCCATGCCATGACTTATCAATGTATAGGCGTTGAATTTCACCTACCGACTGACCTAAGACACAACTTGGTGCCGTCTTCCAGTTAAGCTTAGCGAATGCAATCAGCTGGTTGTCTTGTTCAACTACAATGGTCAAGGATTCAGAGTCAGCTATCTCTCGCGATTGCAGCTGTTCACTGTATGAAGAACGACAATGAGCCTCCATATCCTCTACGGTATTCTGAGCTGCGAATGTGTCTCTAAATGTCGTTTCCGCCAGTTGTGCTAACGGTTTAGCGTCTGACCGTTCTGCCTTACGAATGATCATCCTATACCTCAGTCCCTTAGTTTGATAACAACCGTTACTATTGCAATTATTGCTACCAAGATCCATTGGTCGCCTCAAAAGAGAGATCCCACCTAGAGGTTCTTTAAGTGAAAGTTCGTTCCCTGCAATCAATTGCTATGTTATAACATATCCACATTATCACTAATTTTGTGGATTGAATGAGAGACATCGAAGCGATCATCGAGCACGTAAAACAAGGCTGTAAAACAAACGGAAAACAATTTACCGCTAAAAGACTGTTGATACTGCGTGCACTGGTTCATGCCGACAAAGCGCTGTCTGCGTATGAAATCGTTGAATATTGTAAGGAACACTTTGATCAACACGTTCAAGCGATGTCGGTTTATCGAGTGTTGGAGTTTCTTGAAGAACAGCACTTAGCGCACAAACTGCAAGTCTCTAATAAGTACATACTTTGCGACCATATCCTTTGCGATCATGAGCACGGCATCCCGCAGTTTTTGATTTGCTCTAAGTGCGACAAAATCAGCGAGCAAACCATCGCCCCTTCCATCATTCGCGATCTTCAATCTCACGCAAAGCAAGAAGGCTTTACTGTAACAAGCCCCCAGTTAGAGATTAGCTGCGTATGTGATGAATGCGTCGATACATAAGCTCTAAGCTCTAAGAAGCATAGCCGTAACCGTAACGCTATTTTATTAAACACTCCCCCAAGCATTAGCACTAATCAAAAAGGAAGAATGAACCGCTATGTCTGCAACACTCATCAAGAATGCCCGCTTGGTCAATGAAGGCATCATTGCCGAATCGGATCTATTGATCGTTAACCAGCGAATAGAAAAAATCGCCAATAACATTGAACCAAAACCAGACGATGAAATTATTGACGCTCAAGGTTGCTATCTCCTTCCAGGGATGATTGACGACCAAGTCCATTTTCGCGAACCCGGCCTCACTCACAAAGGCTCAATCGCCACCGAATCACGAGCTGCAGTTGCTGGCGGCATTACGAGTTATATGGAAATGCCGAACGTAAACCCGGCGACCACCACCATTGAAGCATTAGAACAAAAGTTTGATATTGCAGCACAAAGCTCACTGGCAAATTATTCATTTTACCTTGGTGCGACCGAAGACAACCTTGAACAAATCAAACAACTTGACCCTAAGAATCATTGTGGGGTGAAGGTGTTTATGGGCGCTTCCACGGGCAACCTATTGGTGGAAGATCCTCAAGCGCTAGATGCTATATTCCGCGACTCTCCCGTCCTTATCGTGACCCATTGTGAAAGCGGCCCCGTCATTGCCCAAAACCAAGAAAAACTGAGACAAGAGAAAGCCGAATTCACGATAGAAGACCACCCCACGCTGCGAGACGCCAATGCTTGCTACACCTCTTCGTCATACGCAGTAGAGCTAGCCAAAAAGCACAACAGTCAACTTCATGTACTGCACATCACGACTGAGAAAGAACTCGCACTGTTTGAAGCAGGCTCCATTCAAAACAAGCACATTACGGCTGAAGCTTGTGTCCACCACCTTTGGTTTAGCAACCAAGACTACACAACGTTGGGCAATCAAATTAAGTGTAACCCTGCCATCAAATACCCGAGTGATCGTAACGCGCTATTAGCGTCTTTGAATTCGGGAAAAATCGACATTATTGTGACGGATCACGCACCTCATACATGGGAAGAAAAACAGGTTCCCTATGAACAAGCACCCGCAGGTTTACCTTTAGTCCAGCATGCTTTGTTGACGCTGTTTGACCATGTGAAGTCAGGAAGAATGACGATGGCTCAGGTTGTAGAGAAAACGGCTCACAACCCAGCACTGCGCTATGCAATACGTGAACGAGGCTTTATTCGCGAAGGTTACTACGCCGATTTAGTCTTGGTTGACTCGCAAGCACCAACCTTAGTCAGCGATGAAAACAGCTTATACCAATGTATATGGTCACCATTTTCAGGGCATGAGTTCTCCGCTCAGATAAAGCACACATGGGTAAATGGATCCAGAGTGTATAGCCATCCTGAGGCATTCGGAGATCAAAAGACTCAAGACAGCGTCAAACAAAGCACTCAGCCAACACCGGCAATGAGGCTCTCCTTTGAACGTTAGAGCCTCCACTAAGAAAACAAACCTCCATCTAAACAACGGAGTAAATCGCTGGCTACTTGTAGAGATAGGCCTAGCGGCACTAAAAAAATAAAAGAGCTCAATATGTTAAGAAGAAACCCTAGCAGCCATATGCCGAACGTGTCGGAAACCGCCTTCATTGACCCGACCGCTATCATCTGCGGGAAAGTCATCATTGAAGATAACGTGTTTATCGGCCCCTACGCCGTCATTCGTGCCGACGAGGTTAACGAGCAAGGTGACATGGAAGCAATCGTGATTAAGCGCGATACCAATATTCAAGATGGTGTCGTCATACACTCAAAAGCAGGAGCAGCGGTTACCATTGGAGAACGCTCTTCTATCGCTCACCGCTCTATCATTCATGGGCCATGTGAAGTTTGTGACGATGTCTTTATTGGCTTCAACTCGGTGGTATTCAATGCTGTGATTGGCAAAGGTTGCGTCATTCGCCACAACTGTGTGGTAGATGGCCTCGATTTACCGGAAAACTTCCATGTTCCACCAATGACCAATATAGGCTCTGGGTTTGACTTAAATAGCATCTCCAAAGTACCGCCTGAATACTCTGCATTTTCAGAGTCTGTGGTATCAGCCAACCACACCCTAGTTCAAGGCTACAGGAGAATTGCTAATGAGCTCTGATAAGTCACCTATGTTAGGCATTCCAACTAACATTATTACCGGGTTCCTTGGAGTGGGAAAAACCTCTGCGATTCTCAACCTGATGAAGAACAAACCAGAAAATGAACGCTGGGCTGTGCTAGTGAATGAGTTTGGAGAAATCGGCGTTGATGGTAGCTTGATTCAAGGTAACCAGACCACACAACAAGTGTTCATTCGTGAAGTACCCGGAGGTTGCATGTGTTGTGCGGCAGGTTTACCGATGCAAATCGCGCTCAATCAACTGCTTACCGAAGCCAAACCCGATCGCTTGTTAATCGAACCAACAGGGCTTGGTCACCCTAAAGAAGTGCTGCAAGTTTTGTCCTCTGAACATTACCGTAAAGTACTATCACTGCAGAAAAACGTTACCTTAGTCGATGCACGGAAGCTCTCTGATTCTCGCTATGCAGATCACGATACCTTCAATCAGCAAATCACCATTGCCGATACCGTAGTTGGTAACAAAGTCGACCTATACCAAGATGGCGACGCAGAGAAACTGGCTGAAGCCGTGACTGAAATTTGTCACCCGAATACCAAGCTAGTCTTCGCTCACCATGGAAAAATCCCTTTTGAAGAGTTCGAAGGAGATACAAACTTCTTTGGCCAACAAGCGCACCACCATCATCACCAGCAAAAAAAGCCGCTCGCTTCAGAATTACCGATGCCAGAAAGCGGCATGATCAAAGCGACTAACCAAGGTGAAGGTTTTGAAAGCGTTGGTTGGCGATTCTCTGCAGAGAAACTGTTTGACCACCAGCGTTTGAGACACTTTTTAGTTGGATTGAAAGCTGAGCGGATGAAAGCGGTATTCATAACTCAAAGTGGTATTTTCGGGTACAACTTAACAGAGGATGGCTTGACGGAATCAGAACTCGATGAGTGTATCGAAACCAGAATAGAAGTGATCGGTCTAGAAATAGACGACGATCTTGAGAGCCAGTTACTTGAATGCATGATCGCTTAAGTCATAGAAAGAAATAAGGTTCATCGCGGATTA
>NZ_JBFRTN010000150.1:0-6879 GCF_041474095.1 Vibrio sp. 10N.222.54.A3 | reverse complement strand
CAGGTCGCACGGACATAAACGATTTAGACCTGTAGCTCTAAATCGTTTATACAAGATTAGCAAAAGTATCTTGAAACCCTAAATGCTTGTTAGGTGAGTTCATAAAACTTAGTTACCAGCTTTTTAGCAAACCCTTTCTCAATATCAGAAGGCTCGAATTTCAAGTCATAGCGCTGACCTACGTAAAACGGCATCTCTATTTGAGCGCTATAGTTAACCTTATCTACCGCTTGTATAAAGTATGCAACAAGATCTGATTCCGTAACCATCTGCTGTGGCTTATCCGCATACTGTGACATTTCAGCTTCTAAATAATTTAACGAATCATAAATTCCGAGCAAGTCGATATTAGGAATTGCTTTTAGTTTTTCTAAATCTCGAAGATTCTGTTCAACAAAGATATTACAAACATCTAATAAGGTTTTTACTGGTTTTCTAGAGAAAGAAAAACCATTTTTAATACCTATAGCTAGCGGATGACTCAAAGAATATACAATCGAATATAATTGACCATCACCTTTATTTGGGACTGGTATTACTTTGAACCCGTTTAACTCTCTAAGTTTGTTAACCAATTCAATATGGCTATCTTCTGTTAAATATCGGTTTGCTTCGGTGAAATAGCTTGCACCAGTAAGCTCTTTCATTAGCCATGCTCTTCTCACTTTAATCATTTCAAGCGAGAAAAGCGCCTGCTTTGCAGCTCTGAAAGATTGCTTAACCTCCGGGTACAAATTAAAAACTATATAAAAGATACCTGCTGCATTAAGAGATATATAAAGACCTACGACAGGTGTTGATAATGAATCAGAGGTCATGAAAAATGTGGGTATTAATGATGCGACAATTAACCAAAACCTTTTCTTGGTTAGGCATATGATAGCCGCAGATACTTCTTGGTTTTTATATGTACGGTCATAATAGTTATCAAAAAGCATGGAGCTATAACGTGAAGCAAGTTGGTTCTTGATCTTTTTCTTAATCTCAACTCCAGACTCATTGTACCAATCTATTAATTTTTCTTTGAATTTCATTTCAATCTCTATTCGTCATATTTTGATTCTTGACTCAAAGCACCTAACGCTGGAATCTTACGAATCCCCTCATAATCAGGCGTAAAAACAATGAGGTAGACGCGCATCGCCGTCTTTGATCTAATGAATATCGCTGAACACACATTTCGAACAAGTGGGTTAACAATGCGCGACATTCAGATTCTACAACAAACCATACAAAACCAATGCCCCTCCATTCACAAAAAACGCGTTAGTTCTCTGATACTTGCTACAAAAAGTGTACTTGACGGCTCAGACTTAACGCTGACTAAACTAGGTCGCAAACTGGAAACTAATACCACGGTAAAACATGCGATCAAACGCGTTGATAGACTGCTTGGAAATCGCCAACTACATCGTGAAAAAGACCTAATTTATAAATGGCATGCCTACTTAATAACGGGCGCCAACTCATGCCCTGTGATCCTTGTGGATTGGTCTGATGTTCGTGAACAACTTCGTTATATGACGTTAAGAGCATCCGTTGCACTTGATGGTCGAGCCATCACAATCTTTGAGCAAGTTTTTGAGTATGGCCAATACAATTCACCAAAAAGTCACCAAACATTCCTCGATAAATTGCAGAGTATTTTACCCAGTAAAACCAGTCCAATCATCGTTTCTGATGCGGGTTTTAGAAATACTTGGTTCCGCCAAGTTCAGGAGAAAGGTTGGTTTTGGTTAGGTCGTGTCCGAGGTGAAGTATCAATCAAACAACCCCAAAAACCTTGGGTCTCAAATAAAACCTTTTATCCAACCGCTGTCCATAAACCCAAATATCTTGGCCACTGCTTACTAGCAAAGAGATCACCGATATCTTGTGAAGCCTATGTTTATAAGGGATTAGAAAAAGGCCGAAAAGCCCAGCGCCATAGTAGAACCAGCCAAAAACACTCCGCTACACATCTCTACCAGCGCAGTGCGAAGGAGCCGTGGCTACTCGCGACGAATGTCCCTAGACATATCTTAAATGAAGTACAAATTACCAATCTGTACGCCAAGCGTATGCAGATAGAAGAGGCCTTCCGCGATCTAAAGAGTACCGCCTATGGGATCGCACTTCGTCACAACAGAACTCGTTGTACTAAGCGATTAGATATCCTGCTTCTTATTGCGTTGCTCGCTGAAATCTTGATGTGGTGGAATGGCCTCATTGCAGTACAGGCCAAATGGCATTTTGACTTCCAAGCCAACAGCATTAAACACCGTCGAGTTCTCTCCATACCTCGTCTAGGGAGAGAGGTTCGAAATCATCGGCGATATCAAATTAATGAATCCCAATATCAATGGGGAATGTTCGAATATCAAAGGCTCACACACAACGCAGGACTAGGGAAAATATGAGGGGATCCGTCAGCGCTGGAATAACATGTTTGCTACTTACCGCCTTAATCACTTAAACTAAGGGCAAACTGACAATGCCAAGTGTAGCAAATCGTGTTGATGCATTTGTTAGCCCTAGAAGTGTCCGCGTAACCTACTATACACACTGCATAATTGATAGAGTTTAGCTAATTGTCTA
This sequence comes from Vibrio sp. 10N.222.54.A3, assembly GCF_041474095.1. Lineage (NCBI taxonomy): Bacteria > Pseudomonadati > Pseudomonadota > Gammaproteobacteria > Vibrionales > Vibrionaceae > Vibrio > Vibrio sp. 10N.222.54.A3. Next base: position 4,302 of record NZ_JBFRTN010000150.1, on the reverse strand, counting down.
GATTCATCCGTTCTTGATGGAGCAAAAAATGATATTGGCTCTCTAAGAGAAATAATAAAGCACAAAAAATCGACAGCACCTATAGTTTTATAGAAATTCAATGGGATACCATAGTCATTATCATTGTAAGAACCATGCGAAATACCATGCCTATTAGTTTTATCTGAATGTTTATAAGAACTAGATCTTACGTAAAAATTATTTTTCAAAAAATATTCAAATACATCAATTGAAGCAGTAATTGCTTTTACATTACCAAGGTTATTAGTTATTACATGCTCCTTACATTTTTCTGCCAATTCGGAAAATAATGCTATAACTCCTTTTCGATTACTTATCGACCGCTCACGTTCGATTCCCCAAACATCTACGAGTTTCATTCCCACACCTTCAATTACAGGCATTAAACCTGCGACTGCAATATGATCAAGGCCTATAAAATGAGCTTCTATCGATTCCGATATTATTTCCTTATACTCATTTATATACGGAACGTCTGGATATAGCCCTCTAACCATACTTGCCAAATTTTGCTCAGAGTAAATATGCTTTAGATAATCTTCTATCTCAAGAGCTTCCTTTTTTTAAGTACATTAGCAATGTTATTTAAATCCTGATTTGTGATATAAGGAGGTATCAAAAAGCCAGCCTTAGTAAATATTTCGTTATAAAACTCCAAACCTTACTCCTTGTAGGGCTAACGCAAAGTTAAAGTATGAACAACGCTAACACCTTAGCTAAACCATTGTGCCATAAACACTAAACTGGCTTGAAGTGAGAGCACCAAGCGTTATGAATCACTCTTAATTTTATTGTTAGGTTTTTATTTTTCAAAGAACACCTGATCAAACAGCAGTTTCGTAGTTGTCGCATTATATAAATGTTCAGCTGTAATAACCTCTAACTGGGTATGAGTAATACCTCGTAACTCAGCTTTATATGCCTCAGCTTCCTTTGTTCTCGTGGTCATTTGTAAGGACATATATGATGGATACTCTTTACCATCAAAGTTTTGATCCCTGTTTGCCCAAAAAAGTCCGGCTGCCATTGCAGAACGAATTGTCAAGTATCCATAGCCCAGTAGAATAGATTCGCGCACACTTGGCTCCCAGACAAAGGGGGTAGCTCTTGCCATTAGTGAACAAAAATACTCATGAATAAAATCATCTCGAATTACTGGATGAGGATGAGCACCTTTGACTTCATGAAATTTTTCTAGATATCCGTTACCGCAGAATCTATTGAACATACAAGTCATAGAGCAAAGTAATAAGTACATGGAGTTGGGTCCATAGAAACCTTCACGCTCCATATGCCGAACTGTAAGGTTTAACCCTTCAATATCAGCTAAAATTTCTCTAGATTGACCTCTAAAATCTGGCTCCGTGAAATCGCCGACAACTTCGTAGTACTCAATGTTTTCGGAAGTGTCCCCTTTTAATTTATAGTGGCACTGGATAAGGTGAGATAGTTCATGAAAAAACACCCATGAGAGCATCAGTTCGAACATAAGAAACCTAGCAGGTAGAGTCTTGATTATGACATCCAGCCTTTCTTCGCTCATAAGTTCAGGGTTTTCGTCAGCTCTTTTTTTATACTCCTCTATCCAAAGACCTGAAAAAGTAGCACTAAGAGGGCTAATTTCTTTTGATGTTAGCGTAGGAACTCCTGCCTCAAACTTAAACCTAGCCCCTTTAAACATACCCCAATTTTTATTCTTAAAATTTTCAGTGCTCTCAGCAATTTTTTCTGAATAGATAGGGAACACTAACGCATCTCGATAGATTTCTTGAATCATCCCAAAATGAATAACAATATTAGGGTTCAGTGGTGATAGCCTATTTACAATTGCACCAGCGTTTACAGACTCTTTTAAAGGAGTGCTAGTCGTTAACTTTCCACCTAAAGGCGCATAAATTTCTTCGTTAGCCCAAGAAGTTAGCCTATTTAAAACTAACTCCGCTAATTGCTCCATCAAACCAAAATCTAAACACTCGTTTTCATATATGGATTCAATATCGTCCATTAATTCCTCGCTAACTAAAAACCTAACTCTTTCTATACGGATTTTGGCCGTTTTTAACGTCCTATAATGCAGCCTTTCCAATCAAAGTTCAATTAACAATCAATAGGTTAATGATAGATGTGAGTATTAGAACGCCAAATGACGCATAATTTTGAAAAAGCTTGATTCGGCACTTAGTCGAATAACTACAGGTCAGGCAAAAGTACAGTCTAAGATTTTGAGTAGATATTCGAGCTGAGAAGGAATGGGGCATTTTTGTGTTATACGCCCCGTCAGCACACCTGTAGACAATTCCGTTTTAGAAAGATTGCTAATTTAGCAAAGTATGAGTTATTAAAAGTATGTAAAAAGTCGCTTACGTAAGTGTCCAGTATCACTGGAGCAGATCAAATCACGAAAGCCTCAAACATTCGACTTTCGAAATATTCACTTAAGTGTAAAATCTCCAAGTATATCCTTGAATAGTGGACGATTTATGAAAAAAATTGATCATGCAAGTCGCTATGACGAATGGAAAGACCGTTACAACTGGTCTACTTGTATTACTAATAGAAAAGAATATGGAAAGTTTCTAATATCTATTCTGACGTCAGAAAGCGATGGCTTTGTACTCAATCTCAATGGTTCTTGGGGAACTGGTAAAACAGAGTTCTTGAGGCGCCTATACATTGAATTGGCCGAACAATCTTACCCAGTTGTTTACATTGACGCTTGGGAAAGTGACTTTCTTAAAGATCCTTTAACAGTCGTATGCACCGAACTTTTAAATCAGCTCGGTTTTCTATTCAGAAATAGCAAGACAGATAAACGTACGAGAAAATACAAACAGTGTATCAGGCAGATAAATGGTCTGTTACATAACTTCAACAAGCTTAGTTCAATAATACAAAGTACTCAAAAACTATACACAGGTGACGCTGGACAGATTGAAAGCCTCGAAGAGTTGAACCTGTTTGAACAGATGATTAACTTTAGTAAACCCCAGATAAATATCATGAAGGACGTTGATGATACCAATGAGATTTTGATTACTAAGCTAATTTCCCAACAAAACGACTTAGTTGAATCAATGGGGAGTATTAGAAGCCAAATAAGTACAATTAGTTATATTCTGAATGACTTGTATGAGCTCAAATCGCCAATTGTTATCCTTCTAGATGAACTAGATAGGTGTCGCCCTGACTATGCGATAAAAATGCTTGAAATTATAAAGCACTTCTTCAATGTCGATGGATGTGCGTTTTTGATCGCCACAGATACTAAATCTCTAGAATCATCTATTAAAGCTATCTATGGTGAAGGCTTTGATTCAGAACGCTACTTAAAGCGATTTTTTAATCAACGTGTCTCATTAAAAAAACCGTCAATCTATGAATATGTTGTAGCCAAAGGCCTCGATTATTCTGAGTATGAAAGTAACGGTATTAGTATCTATCCGTTCGGCAACGATAAAAATAATAATGATCTTTTAGTTGCAAGACTCTTAAACATACAAGAGCTTGAATTAAGAGATGTTGAACAAGTATTGGCCAAACTAGTAAGTAGCTTAAATTACATAGTAAAATACAAGCCTAAAGGTCTATCTTGCATCAACATTTCAATCCTACTTTTTGGAATTATCGAGCACCATACTAACGATGAAAGTTTTGAATTAAGAGATAGAGCAGAGTCATCACTAAATAAAAAGTGGTCTTACATCCAATTTAACAATGAGTTTAGTGTTAGCCGATTTATGGAGTTTCAGTTCACAACTGTCTTTGAATCTTTCTCAAAGATAAGGTGGGAAGGGTTTACTAAATATACGAGTAATCAAGAAGATTTTATGTTGACGTTTTCCGTAACAGACCCTAGTAATTATAATGGTTCTCAATGGAATCGTTTAAAAATCATGGAGTCAGCTAGAAATCAAGAGCGATATTATCGCGCTGACAATAAATCATATTGGTTATGGGAAGACTATAAGAACATGATTGGACTAGCCGCAAATATTGAATAACTCGATTTCTTAAAAGAAAAGTTTCACGAACTTTGTTTGTTATGTCGAATTTACCCCCGTGATACAACACGGGGATTCACGACGAACAGCACAGGAGAATAGATAACTTTTAATAGGGCAAAACTCCATGAACAGGATATGAATGAGTAAAAGGTCTATCCAACAATGGGGCAGATCTGAGCTAGCTAGGGGTCGCTAGCTCGAAGCTGGACAGAAGCAAGTTAGTGCAATAGCACTAACTCAACCTTAAACGATTAGGAAAAGGGCTCTTCTCCGCTTA
>NZ_JBFRTN010000149.1:0-22073 GCF_041474095.1 Vibrio sp. 10N.222.54.A3 | reverse complement strand
GCGCCTAATATATCATGGGTTTACAACGGTATTGCTCGGTTAGGTGGTTGGAAGAATACCAAGCGAACAGGTCGCGCTTCTATAAAGACGTTATGGCAAGGATGGTTTAGGTTACAAACCATCCTTGAAGGGTATGAACTCGCCAAGTCTCTTGATTAACCAGACTTGTGATCAAGAGACAGCCCAATACGGAGCCATTTTTATTTGCTATAAGCCTATCTCACAAGATACAGACGCATCTAGATTATGAGCACAGAAGACCTTTCTGTGCAGGTTGCGTCATTTCGATGTCACCTTGTAGAGAACGGTAAACGATGGTGTTCCACACTTCACCATTATCCATTTCAAACTCAATAGCGTAATTCAAACCCGCGACAACCTGAGTTCGAACACTCAAGATCTGCTTGAGCTCAGCTGAAGTGTTCATTTGGCTAAGAACTGCGTTTAAAGCTTGCTTGGCTTCTGGTGTTATCTCACTTTTCGACCAACCACCCGTCAGGTTTTTAGTGCTGCAGATGGGGTTCGCATTCTCTTGCGGTTGAGTTGGTACCTCTGATTTCTGACTACACCCAGCTAACGCCACGACACTAAACAAGGTTGCTGTTCCAAGTAATGATGTTAATCGTACGTTCTTCATAAATTCTCTCTACCTCAATCATTTACGAGGGATTACTCGCAATAATGTTTCATATGCAGGCAAGCTTAAACCTCGAATGTCATCACTTCATCAGAGATTATGGTGTAACTACTCTATAAACACAGGAGATTGTCAGGAAAACAAGACGAGCACTGGAGCTCTGCTTTTATCCACCTGATATTTAAATCATTAAAATGAGTAGCGAGAGAATAAGCGAGTAATAATACAGACATAATTAATCAGATAATTACATACTTCACACCAAAAACATTCCTATCACGATTAATAAGATGAGCTCATCTTGATGTGGATTATGATATTGGTTCAAAAAATAGATATTTGAAATTATTTTATAAATCCAAAAGTTTATGCTCGACTTAATCATGTCTGATTTTAAAACTGTGATCCAACCCTACAAGTTGTTGATAATAATGTATTTTGTTCATCTTTGAATTCATTCAAATATGGAAAATCTTTATTGTTGAGGGTGAGTGCAAGTAGTAAAATCTCGCCCGATTATGCAACTTACTTCTCACACCATGGACACAAGTAAAGTTACGATTGGCTCTCTCAAAGTAACGTAACTTCAAACACATACCTAAAATCAGTGTCCTATAGATAGTGCAGATCAAATAAAAATAATTATATAAACCTAGGCTAGGTTAAACATGAAATTAACGTCGTCTTTAGGCTCACTGTTGGCTAGCAGTCTGTCTATCGAAATAAAACAGCGAGCGCTGATAGAGCTCGTCATCAGCACTTATCAGCCACATGAGCGCACTGAGCTTTTTCAAAGCGTGACTGAATATCGTAGAAGCCAATTAGAATTGCTTTTCCCAGAGCATCAAAACAAAAGCTACTCTGTATTGTTTGAGGTGATGGACTACCGCGATCTGATTCTGCGCTATCCAAATACACTATCTGCAGAGATTGCTCTTCTAGAGCAGGCTGTAGGGCAGTGCTATATGCATTGGCTAGATTTCTGGTGTGAGTGTGAAATTGCTGCGATCAAAGCAAAATCTCCATTAAATCCAAGCTCCATTTCTCATGTCGACCTCCCTATCAATGACAGTGCTTATTACGGTGCGATCATCGAACAGATAGAACATGAGCCACTTTTGGTACAAACACCGAGTCACCCACAAGGAATGTCAATCAGCGATGCCATTGCTTTAAGCAATCTCGAGGTGTTCATCAAGGGCGAGAAATGGTTTGAGATGCTGCCTTTATTACACCTTTCTCAGGCAGGTAAGCATTTTATTCTGCTCAAGCATCCAGTCGATGAAGCCTTTCCAACACTGGTTTCCTCTGCGCTGATTCAAGACTGGTCTAAGAATGACACTTGGCTAAGTTACGCACCGCCGTTCAGCAATGAGCAATGGCAATACTGTTTACCCAATTACGGCTACGATGAACTCGCAGGGTTACAACTTTTCACACCGCCTACACTGTCAAAATGTTACTCTCTCCCAGAATTTGACCAACAATTCCAGTTACAATTGTCCGACAAATATGCCCTGTGTGAGGTGTTACGTCTGACAGTAAGTGGCAATACCCAACAAAAGCTCTATTTCCTCTACCTTTCTCAAAAAGAGCTGATGAGTGTGTTACACCAAATAGGCTATAAGATTGGCTTCACTATTATCGAGCAACCTTTCATGCTTCAGTTTTATCAAACCATTGATTCCAATGCATACTTCCATTCTGGATATTGCGAATTAAATGACGATGGCACGACAATTTATCGTGGATTCTGGAATTTTGAGATGATGGTAAAAGCGTTCAATAATGTCGATTTTCGAAGCTACAAACGCGCAGTGCGAGAAAGCAGAAAGTCATTAGAAAAGTCGCGCTCGGCAGGAAAAACTAGCTCGGTGAAAAAGGATGAACATGTTTGATTTCGGCCTAGAGGCGATCATCTATGCAAAAGCAATCACACTGCTTGCAACCGTGGCTGTGGTTGTCATGTGGTTGTTCTATTACTGCTATCGCCTGAAACAGAAGAACGAAGTGATCGCAGGGACACACCATGCCCCTTACATCGCGTATTCGATCTGCATTGTTGCGTGGATCAGCAGTAACGCTTATTTCCATACCGACTTATTACCGGAACTTGGGGCCTCGGCCGCCGTGTTCGCCGCAAAGTTTGCCAACCTCGCCTCGTTCTTTGCGTTTGCCTTTGCCTATTACTTCTCGTGCAAACTCGCCGCTGAACAACGTAATGGTAAGGTTCATGTGTGGCAGCAAGCCATTTTCGTCACCCTGACCGTCTACTCCTTCTTTATCAATTTAAGTCCGGGGTTAACCGTTGAACACGTCACCATTGCAGGCCCAAGCCAGTTCGTGATTGAGTTTGGCCCGCATACGCCGTACTTCTTTATTGGGATGATTAGCTTTGTAGTGCTAACACTACTCAACCTGGTGGCCATGCGCGCCAACAGCAGCAAGCTAACTTTAGCCAAAACCAACTATATGATCGCCGGCATTTTAGTCTTCATGCTGTCTACTGCGACGATCCACCTAGGCATGACCTACTTCTTGCGTGATTTCTCGCTCACTTGGCTGCCACCAGCTTTGTCGATAAGTGAAATGTTGTTCGTTGGCTATGCCCTGCTGACCTCGCGCTTCTACAGCGTGAAATACCTGGCGTACATGAGCCTAAATGCGATGTTGGTTTGTGCTATTTTGGTGATCCCTTTTGGCGCGATATTTATCCCGCTGACAGACGACAGTCAATGGCTTATTGCTATCCCAATCTGCGCGATTATCGGCATCACGTGGCATGTTCTCTACAAGCGCGTAAGCCACTACGCCTCGTTCTTTGTCTACGGAAACAAGAAAACGCCAGTACAACAGATCCTCTCACTAGAAGACGATTTCAAGCTGTCGATTGATGATGCAATGCGTCGATTAGGTAGCCTATTGCAGATTCCCGAAGACAAGTTGCGTCTGGTGAACAGCAACTACAACGAAACCTTCTACGAAGATTACCTGTCTACCAACAAGTCCGTTTTAGTGTTCGATGAGTTGTCTCAGGAGCTTGATTACACCGCACCAGCCAAGCGCTCAATCAAAGCCCTGTATGACAAGATGAGCTCCAACGATACCGCTTTGGTGATGCCTTTATTTGGTCAGGGGAAATCGGTCACGCACTTATTGGTCTCATCACATAAGAGCAACGATAAGATGTTCTCTAACGAAGAGATCTCTGCACTGCAAACCTTGTTAACTCGTGTACAAAGCACCATTGAAGCCGATAGACGCATTCGCCAAAGTCGCGCGCTTGCTAATTCTATCGCACACGAAATGCGTAACCCGCTGGCTCAAGTGCAGCTGCATTTTGAGGTGTTAAAACAGCACATTGATAACCAAGCCCCAGCTAAACAAATCCTAAAGGATATTGAGAATGGCCAAGCGGCGATTCAACGCGGGCGACAACTGATTGATATCATCCTGCGCGAAGTCAGTGACAGTACGCCTGAACACGGCCCTGTGGCCATGACCTCTATCCACAAAGCCGTAGATCAAGCCGTAAGCCACTATGGTTTTGAGAATGAAAAGATCATTGAACGCATTCGTTTACCACAACACGCTGATTTTGTAGCAAAGCTCAATGAAACCTTATTCAATTTCGTTATTTTCAACCTGATACGTAATGCAATCTATTACTTTGATTCTTATCCAGAAAGCCAAATTGAGATCAGCACCAACACAGGGCCTTACGAGAACGTTCTGATATTCCGAGATACCGGCCCTGGCATTGACGAAGCCATTGCACATAAGATCTTTGATGACTTCTTCTCTTACCAAAAAAGCGGTGGTAGCGGCCTAGGGCTTGGCTATTGCCAACGTGTGATGCGTTCATTTGGCGGCCGAGTTGAGTGCCACTCTAAACTTGGGGAGTTTACTGAGTTCCACCTGTACTTCCCGGTAGTACCCAATGCCCCCAAAGCAGACGCACTTCGTACGCCTTACTTCGATGATTGGAAAGGTAATCAAACCGCAACTGAAAACAAAACCAACGCTGAAGCTAAGCCAGATAACCAAGCAGAAACGCAAAGTTCAGAACCAACAAGTACGCTAACCCCAGAGAACCATTTGGCTCCAACCGTGCTTATCGTCGATGACAAAGAAGTGCAACGCACGCTTGTTCAGATGTACCTGAGTCGACTTGGCGTAAATAGCTTACAAGCTAAAAACGGCGAGAATGCCGTCGAGCTGTTCAAAACACACAAGGTCGATTTGATCTTAATGGACGTACAAATGCCGATAATGAATGGTTTTGACGCCAGCCAAATTATCAAGGCACGCTCTCCTCAAACGCCAATCATTGCTTTATCTGGCGAATCAGGACAACACGAGTTAGATATGATCAGCAAACTGATGGATGGTCGCCTAGAGAAGCCAACCTCTTTGAAGGCACTGCAACGCGTGCTCGATAACTGGCTAGAGAAAGGCTGTGCCTCAAATGCTTCCAAAGAAACCGAAGATGAAGAGTAGATGCAGGAAAACACGAATCGCAATTTAGCCAGTTGATTACTGTTTGTCTCATTACATTGCTTTAATTATTCATCAAAAAGCCAGCCGAACAAGGCTGGCTCTATCAGAACTAAACGCTCTAATTAATCTAAAAGTGAACGAACATAATCAGCGATTTCTTGGTTTTGGCAATGCTCAAAGAAGCATTGTTGGAAACGTTCGCTGCCAACCGCTGTTTTCACTAGATCTTGGTCGATGGCTCTCAGAGAATCAATAAAGTTATCTTTTACCACCGCCGCTTTCACTTCATTCAAAATTGCTGCATTACGTTGCTGTGGTTCTGCACGCTCTAGTGGATACCCATTACCACGCTCGCCTGTGAACGCTTTTTCAAAGATATAACGAATGTTGAGTTCACCTGCCCAGCCAAAGCCTTTAGCAAAAGCGAGAGCGAGAGCATTACCGTTGTTAATTTGGTTAAACAAGAAAGCATCTGATGGCTCTAGGCAGTAACCACAAACCACCCCCGGATGCAGGTTCAGTGACATCAAAGCACCTTGGCCAGTGCCACATCCTGTCACAACAAAGTCCACAGCCTTTGAGTTGATCAGAATGCTCGCCATAATACCTAGATGAATATACGTTAAGTGGTGATCGTTCTCGTCTGTCATTCCTAGGTTGAAGACATCGTGACCAAAACCACCAGCAACTGACTCTAGTTCAGCTGATACCATAGCATTTTTGCCTGCTTGACTGTTTTCCATCATTAAAGCGATTTTCATTTATCTTCTCCTGCAAGATTGCTGCAAACTCAAAATTTAGAATAAAAAACTAATTAGCGTGCTAACCAACCACCGTCAACAGCAATGGTATAGCCATTAATGTAATCCGATGCTGATGATGCTAAGAACACACAAGGACCTGCGATATCTTGCGGTTTACCCCAACGTTCAGCCGGAATACGCTCAAGAATCGCTTGATTACGCTCAGCATCTTCACGCAGAGCTTGAGTATTGTTCGTTTCCATATAACCGGGGGCTATCGCATTCACGTTGATATTATCGCGCGCCCATTCGTTCGCCATCGCACGTGTCACGCCCATCACAGCACTTTTTGAAGCCGTATAGGAAGGAACTCGAATGCCACCTTGGAATGAGAGCATCGATGCAATGTTAATGATCTTTCCGCCAGTACCTTGAGCCTTAAATTGCTTTGCAACAGCCTGAGACATAAAGAACACCGTCTTGGTGTTCACGTTCATTACGTCATCCCAATCTTGCTCTGAGAACTCAATAGCATCTTGGCGGCGAATAATTCCTGCATTGTTCACGAGAATGTCGACTTGGCCAAACTCAGCCAAAGTGCGCTCTATAACCCCTGGAATGCACGCTTGCTCGAGAAGATCAGCACTCACGTTTAGGAACGAATGACCTGCTGCACTCATTTTCTCAATAGTCTCTTCAGGCTCTGTTCGGTTAACACCGACAACCTTACAACCGGCTTCCGCTAGGCCTAATGCAATACCTTGCCCAAGCCCCGTGTTACAGCCCGTCACTATCGCTACTTTACCTTCCAGACTGAATGACTCTAAGATCATGCTCGCTTCCTCAATTACATTGGATTCATTGCGTATCGTTATTACCAATAATTAAATCATACAATAAGATGTAAATACGAGAGCGACGTTGTAGAAGTTCGATCTTGCACCAAAATCAGTCGAACAAGTGAAACGGCACCACAAACTAAATGAATAGGGGAAAGTGATTTGAAGACGAGAAACCTATAACCCACTATGAACAATGAGTTCGAAGATCACCCAAACCAGATATTTTAGGAATTTGGCAACAATTCCATGATTTAAAAGAGTAAAAGGGTTATACATAATAATGTGTTATCTAAATTACTGAAATTATCATGACGCTCAAAGAGATCCTTAAAATTCCCAATGTCCGCTACTTCTTGATGTTTAGAAGCAGCTACTTTGCGCGTTTTTACTACCCTATATTCACACTACTTTATTTAGATTACGGGTTAACCCTGTCTCAATTCGCGATGCTCAATGTAGTTTGGGCGGCCACCATTGTGCTTGCTGAAGTACCGTCGGGTGCATTCGCCGATACCTTAGGCCGCAAGAAACTGGTGGTGCTGTCTTCGATTGTGATGTTTGTTGAGATCGCGATGATAGCGCTAGTACCAACCGGAAACCCCGACTTGGTATTCATGGTCTTTCTAATTAACCGGATTCTCAGTGGCTTAGCGATGGCACTGGCCAGCGGCGCCGACGAGGCATTGGCTTACGACACTTTAAAGGAACAAGGTAATGAAGAGTTGTGGCCGCGAGTGCTGCAAATCCAGCTTCGTGTCGCCTCAACGGTCGGTATCTTTGTCACACTAATTGGTGCGGCGATGTACGACGTGAATTTTATGACGAACATCTTTCATTTCCTTGGACTAGCCGAACCAGAAAGCACCAAAGATCTGATGCGTATTCCTGTGTTCGCCACCCTATTTGTAGCGATGATCGCTATCTATGCCGCGATTAATATGCGCGAAGAGAAAAAGCTGATGCCAAGCGACCAAACCAAATTGGCAACCACCATCTCAAGTCTTAAATTGACGATCGATGCAGGTAAATGGGTATTCGCTACGCCTTACGTGCTGTTCATCTTGCTCTACTACAGCCTATTCGAACACACCTCACGCATGTTCCTAACCATGAACAGCCAATACTATCTGGCCATTGATATTCCAATTATCTACTTTGGTTTTATTGGTGCGGGTATCAGCTTGCTTAAGATTATATTGGCAGGACAAAGCCGAAGATTAGCAGAGAGTATGGAGGCTAAAACCTTCATTGTGGTTATGGGATTGGCAAGCATGGCGACTTATTACTGGATCAGTTTAGGTTGGTCGATTTACGGAGTCATTCCGGCACTAGTATTAATCTTTATCATCATGACGATGAACATTTTCATCAGCTACCACCTGAATAAAAAAACCGAATCACACAACAGAGCCACCGTTCTTAGTTTCAAAGGTTTGACGTTTAACCTCGGATACGGTCTGATCGGTATCTTGTACGCTTACTACTATAAGTTGGTGTCTCAGGGCTACACCGAACAAGAAATAGAACAGAACCTTGCCTTCTTGGCCTCACTGTCTTCTTTTTTCTATTACTTCACCTTACTGTTCGTTTTGATCAGCGCGCTGTTCTACTTCAAGAACAGAAAAGAAGCGATTTTCTAAACAATCGATTGATGTCGAGTGACAAGTAAATGAAGCCGTTAAGGTTTACAGCGCAAGTTTTAAAGACCGAATATTCTTCAAAACCGAGCGATTCACGCAACTGACTATTGCTTATTAAAAGAACAAGTCGCTTCTTATATTGGTTTTATTTGTTAATATAATCAGCAAATTACATAACACATGGACGCGTCATGTCTTTTAGTTGGATAGCCTTTACTCTCCTTGCTGCCTTTAGCCAATCTTGGCGCAATGCCTTTCAAAGTAAATTAAGTGGCACCATGAGCGTGGCTGGCGTGACGTTGGCGCGTTTTATTTGGGCTGGCCCAATCGCCCTTATTTACCTCTACACCCTCTATCAATGGCAGCCAGTCTCCGCACCGGATTTTTCGGGTGAGTTTGTTTTCTATATTGTTGCTGCCGCCATCATGCAGATCCTCGCGACCGGCTTAATGGTGATGCTGTTCAAGCTAGAAAACTATGCGATAGGCGCAGGATTAGCCAAGTGTGAAGCCCCCGTGTCTGCGGTGCTATCCGTATTGTTTTTTGGTACTGCTTTGACACTAACAGGTTGGGTCGGCGTACTTATTGGTACTTTAGGCGTGCTAATCATGAGTAGCGCTTCTGGCTGGCGAAGCTTGTCCCCAAAAGTGTTCTTATTAGGTATGGCGTGTAGCACCTCCTTTGCTTTAACATCTCTTTGGGTACGGGAAGCAAGTTTGAGCATAGGGTTGCCCTTCCCTCATAGCGCCGCATGGGTGCTGTTCCTCGTCATTTCCCTTCAGACAGTGATTATCTGTACGTATCTCTTTTTCAGAGAACGCGACACGCTGCGCCTGATATTCAAGAAGTCGAAACTGGTCGTAATGACAAGCCTAGCGAGTGTTATCGGTTCTCTGGGTTGGTTTAGCGCAATGTCACTTCAAGCCGTTCCGTACGTAAAGACGCTTGGGCAAGTCGAAGTGATCTTCATGGTGTTGATATCCTACTTCTGGTTAGGACAAAGCATCGCACGCAAAGACATTCTTGCACTCATCTTACTCTCTATTGCAGCGGTATTGGTGATGTGGCAGTGACGATCTCGTTAATATGACTAGGACAAATTGAAGTCATATTGCGACCGTTTGTTTTCGCTTGATATAACGCTTTGTCGGCTCGGCTAATAAACCCATTCCAACTCTCATGCGGGTGAAGCTGAGCAACACCAAAACTCGACGTCAGAAACATCTCATTTCCTTGCACTGCTGAGATCTCTGAAATAGACAATCGCAGCTTACAAGCAATAGCCTGTGCTTGTAGGAAATTAACATTGGGCAATAAAATCATTATCTCGTCTCCGCCAAAACGGAACGCGCTGGCTGTTGGCGATGTTTTTATCGCACTTTGAACCATTTCAGCAAAAGACTTGATCACGAGATCACCCACAATGTGTCCGTGTTGGTCATTGATCGACTTAAAATTATCAATATCCATCATAATGGCACTGACAGGTGCAGTCCCCGCCTGCTTCATGATGACTGGAACCATTTCATCTAATGCTCTGCGATTTCCAAGTGCCGTTAAAGGGTCACTGTAAGACAGGTCATGAATAGACCTAAGCAACCTTGCATTGATCAACCAAAGCATTGTAAAGCTCATCGATACGATAAGAACAATACTCACCAAAAAGGCAAGCTGATGAATGAGTGCAGCCGCCATGAAATCCTGTAGCTCAGCTGAAAATAGCGTCACCATTACTCGGAAAGCCATAAACCCGCCATATATCAAAAATGACAAGGCCATCATCCGAGTTGCTAAGGTCAAGTCATCACGTTGACCCTTCAATACCGCAAAGGCAGTGCAAATAGTCACAAAGGCCAAATAGAAACTAATGAGGATAATTCGAGCCTTGATGGAAGGTTCGTAGTACGTGAAATAAATAAAACATGGCAAAAGAGCCAGCATCATCAGAGTGCTGAGGTAGGTGCATTTTAGTGAGTATTCTCGGAATAAGCATAAGCTATACAAAGCGAGATGAAAGCCAAGCGCAATGACCATGTTAGCGCCAATAACAGTGATCCAATCAGGGAGTTCCCCTCTTAGGCTCAACATCAACGGCCCACTTCCGATAACAAATATTGAAATGGAAAAAATTGAAAGCCCTTTAATGGACTGTTGGGTAAATTGGAACAGCAACAAGCCAATGCAGTAAATGAAAGAGAACAAAATAATAATAAAATTAAGTGTTCTCATATCCAGCGAAAAACCATCCATGATTTACTCTCTTCCCTAAGCCAATTAAATCACAATATGGTCAATAATTATCTAAACAATAAATTTATTCACTATATGAATCATTACACTTTGTAAAATAGGGGATGTGTCACATATGGGGAGATCTGTATCGCATGAGTCCATGACATGGATAGACATGTAAAAGTCGTCCCCCATATGGCTTCATAGCATCACGGAATCTACAAGCTTCTGCACACGTTACTTGGTTGAATGACGACTGTCTGGCATTATGCGCCCAAGAAATCTGTGGTTATTACACAGAAAAGAATGAACGAAGGTAATCAGTGGTAGAAAACAGCCAACAATTAAGTGACCGTTACGACGAACATGGTTACTTTGTTATCAGAAATTATTTCGATGAAGCTCAAATTACATCGCTTAGAAAAGTCGTGCTGAAATTCCATGAATCATGGAAAGCAGACAACGAAGAATTCTATAAAGAAGAAGCATTTAACTCGTCTTTAATTACGGGAAGCGAGCATTTGCCTGCCGACGATAGAAGCGTGCTTTTCGACTTCATCAGCTCGAAACAAGTGATGGACGTGGTTGATGCGGTGATTCCGAACAAACCGGCATTCATGAATACACAGCTGTTCTTCAACCCAGTAAATCCGCAACAAAAAGACTTCTGGCATCGTGACTGTCAATACGATTACGACGTTGATGACCAAATGAAAGTCATCATGGAAACCCAGGTATTGCATCTGCGAGTGCCCATTTTTGATGAGCCAGGTATGGAACTTATCCCTGGCACACACAAGCGTTGGGACAACGAAGAAGAGTACAATGTTCGCCAAGAAGAAAACGGCAAAGTGAGCAGCGATGACATCTCTGGTGGTAAGCAGATACCATTAGCCGCCGGTGACTTATTGGTGTTTTCAGCGGACATGATCCACCGAGGCCGATATGGCTTGGATCGTTTGGCTTTGGATATTTTGATCTTTGATTCGGCGGCAGACTATGTCGACTACGTTGATGACGATTGTCTGCCAACACCAGCCATGTTGAGCAACATTTCCGACCCAAGATTATTTATGAACACGCTACACTTAAAATCGATGCAGTACTCATAATCCATAAAGGTGCCCAAACTATGACTGACACTAAGCAAAATACCCGAATTAGCCAGTTCCGTTTCGGTCAGCCAAAAGAATCTCTCAAGTTAGAACATGTCGCTTTAGGGGTACTAGACAAAGATAAAGTTCGCGTACAAATTGAAGCGACTAACATCAACCCTAGTGATCTGTTGTCGATTTATGGTGTGGGCCAATACAAACATAGCCATCAGCCGCCGAGAGTACCGGGATTTGAAGCGGTAGGAAGGATTGTAGAATCCAGCAGTGCTGAGTTTATAGTGAATCAACGAGTGCTTGTGGCAACCAGTGGAACATGGCAGAACTATGTCGATGTATCACCAGATGATCTGTTCCAAATTCCTCAACATTTAGACAATGGCTACGCCTGTCAGTTGTACATTAATGCGCTAACCGCATGGGTGCTAACGACAGAAATAGCCAAGCTGACCCAAGAGGATGTGTTGATCATCAACGCGGGCAGTTCAGCCATCGGTAAGATCTTCTCCCAGTTATCAGCATCACTCGGCTTCAACATCATTGTCGTTACATCACAGCAGACACAATACCCTGCCACTTCCTGTTGGGTGATAGATGCGAACGCTGATCTAGTTTCTCAAATTAAGGCATTAGGCTTGCCTATGCCAACCGTTGCCTTTGATGCGATTGGCGGCTCACCCGGAACCGATCTTGTTCACACCCTTGGCAACAACGGGCGCTTTATCAACTATGGGACGCTGTCGTTGGATTTTTACGAGCCACGCTTCTTTGAGTACGCGAAAAACCAACACATCGATTTCAGCACCTTCTTCTTGCGTTATTGGGAGGAAGCAGAAGGTAAAGATGTTCGCCGTGATAAGTTCACGACCATGCTAGATCACTTCATCACAAACGACATTCAGCTCGACGTTGACCGCTATCTACCATTCGATGAAGTGCAAACCGCGATTGATCTCATTGAATCGAAAACCACACGCCTAGAGGGCAAGATCATCTTACTGCCACAGTAAGTGAGAGTTGGACGATATATACCTTGTTTATTTCAACAGGCAAGACGTTCAACAGCTTACAAGCGTGCTTGTTAATACACCATCGCTTAGGAAGTTTGATTAAAGAAATCGAAGATTGAAAAGATAGCGAAGAGTTGTGGTGCATTTCTCCATAACTTAAGTGGTTACGAGATGGTCATGAATCACATTTATTTGAAACATCAATTAGTTATATCATTAGAAATATGATACTGATCACCCATAAGATAACCTCGATTCTATATGGTAGCGTCATACTTAAAACCACGATGTGAACATACTTATGAAAAGACACATACTATCAAGCGCCATCCTACTCTCTCTAGCCTTTCCCACCTTTGCAGCTGATGGCGATATACACGATGTCACGATACTGGGTACTTCAGATATCCACGGTCATTTTATGGCGTGGGATTACGCGGCAGATAAACTCAACACTCGTGGTAGCTTGAGCCAAATCGCGACCAAAGTTGGTGAGATCCGCAAAGAGCAATCTAACATTATCCTTGTCGACGCTGGCGATACCATCCAAGGCAACTTCGTAGAAACCTTCAAAGACGAGCCCGTTGATCCAATGATGCTTGGCTTTAATCACATGAAATACGATGTGTGGGTTTTAGGTAACCACGAATTCGACTTTGGCCTCAAAACCCTCAACAGGGCCGTTACCCAATTTAAAGGGCAGTCTCTCGGTGGCAACATCAAGAACAAAAACGGAAACCCATTCCTGCCTGGTTACACCATCCTAGAACGCGGTAGCATTAAGATCGGCGTGATCGGAATGGATACCCCAATGACGGAGGTCTTTGCGCAAGGTACCAACCGTTTAGAAGGCGTCACTTTCACTAATCCAACCTTGGAAGTGAAGAAAATCGTCAAAGAGATTGATGATAAAGTGGATGCCATCATATTGGTTGCCCATATGGGAATTGAGAACGAGAATGACATTGCCGACACCGGTGTCACCGACATTGCCAATGCAAACCCAGAGCTTGATGCCATCGTCGCTGGCCACATGCACACTCGCATCGATAAAGCCGTTGTAAATGGCGTTATTATTACTGAACCCGACAGATATGGCCGCGCCCTATCTCGTATCGATCTTCAATTTGAAGAGCGCGATGGCACATTCACTCTCGTCAACAAAGACAGCTTCACCTATAAAATTAAAGGTATCGACTCTGATGAGAATATGGACGAGTTATACCAGCCTTACCACAAACAACTCCGAGAAATGGCGAACAGACCTGTCGCTCAACTTACCGGCGTTGATTTAGTCCCAGAAAACGAAATCCGCGGTATCCCTCAAGTCCATGTTCAAGACACAGGCATCAGTGCGCTATACCAAGAAGCGAGCTTCTTCTATGCACCCAAAGCCAATGTCATCGCACTTCAAATAGACAACGACAATGCAGAGCTCGATGTTGGCCTAATCAAAGCCAAAGACATCGCGTACAACTACCAATACGCGGGTGGCGAAATCACTGTCTACCACATGACAGGCAAAGAGTTAAGAACCTACATGGAATGGTCTGTGGGCTACTTCAACTCAGTCCAACCCGGTGATGTGACCTACAGCTTTAACCCTGAACGCAGAGCATCAAAATACTCGACCAATGACTTCTTCGCGGGCGTGACTTATACCATCGACCTTACTCAGCCTGCAGGTACACGCATCACCAACCTCGCGTTTGCTGATGGCACACCGGTTACTGATCAAACAGAAATCCGTATTGGTATGAATAGCTATCGAATGGGTCATCTAACCAAGAAAGGCGGCGTGCTAGAAGGTGAATCATTCCCTGTACTCTTTGATACGGAAGCAGAGTATGGAGAAGAAGCAGGCACGATCCGTAATATGACAATCAGGTATCTTAAAGAAGAAAAGAACGGTCAGTATGAAGGTAAAACTCAGCAGCGATGGGCTCTTTCTGGTTTAGAGAGCCGCTACAATGAACAGCGAGAGATCGTAAAGTCTTTGATTAATGATGAAACCATATCAATCCCGACCAGTGACGATGGCCGCTACACAAACATCGCTTCTATCAACGTAAAAGAACTGATGTTCAAATCTGACGAAGCGAAACAAGCTGCCATAACCACACGCGAAAAGAAACTGGCGCAAGCAACTGAGCAAGAGAGTAAGCAGATCAAACGCGAAATCACTCTGATTGAAGCGCTCAATTAATCCCTGACCTCAAACCAATAACGACTTAACGACGCTTAGAGCGTGGTTAGGTCGTTTTTGTTCCCATTTTCCAACACCACATCTGTACTGAGTAAAACGGTTAATATTGGATGAATGATCTGCAAAGGCCAACTCATAATTGGACAAAACCTTGCTAGCGGCTCTACTAAATTAGGAGGTAATGAATAACTACAAGTATGTAGAGTCTAAGTCACTTAGCAAAGTGTGCTGCTTACCTGGTGCAGATCGGTGCTTGCCAAACTAGCATAAACAATTTACTTAAAAAATAGCTTCCGGCTTGTTCAACACTCGAGATTTAGTGGTGGCTATTCATTTATACAAATTGAATAGCCACCACATCACAGACGCTAGTGAGCCTTCTTTTATATTGCTCTTCATACTCTACAGACGACAGTTGATTATTGGAACCATGCCTTCGATTTACGTTGTAGAACATTTCGATATGCTCGAAAAAGCTTTCAACGGCAGCATTGTAGACAATTGAATCCTAGAACTTGCCCATCAATTTGTACATTCATAGGTTCTTATATTGAATCAACTATTCACTGATGCCACGGATTTTCGCATTGCGGCGGCGTAACACCTCTAAAGTCAGTAAAAGCGCAACCGACATCAAGATAAGTAAGCTTGCCACGGCCAAAATAGTGGGGCTAATCTGTTCTCGGATACCCGACCACATTTGACGAGGAACAGTACGTTGCTCAACTCCGGTGATAAATAACGCCACCACCACCTCATCAAATGACGTTCCAAACGCGAACAATCCGCCAGAGATCATTCCAGGACGGATAAGTGGGAACGTTACACGTCTGAAGGTATAGATAGGATTGGCACCAAGGCTGTATGCCGCGCGTACCAAACTGTGGTCGAAACCACTCAACGTCGCCGTCACGGTGATGACCACAAACGGTGTACCCAATGCTGCATGCGCGAGCACAATTCCTATAAAGGTCTGAGACAAATCCAATCGGGTGTAAAAGAAATACATTGCAGCTGCAGAGATTATCACTGGAACAATCATCGGCGAAATCAAAAAGGCCATGATCGCACTGCGAAACGGC
This sequence comes from Vibrio sp. 10N.222.54.A3, assembly GCF_041474095.1. Taxonomy (NCBI): domain Bacteria; kingdom Pseudomonadati; phylum Pseudomonadota; class Gammaproteobacteria; order Vibrionales; family Vibrionaceae; genus Vibrio; species Vibrio sp. 10N.222.54.A3. The sequence continues at coordinate 6,069 of NZ_JBFRTN010000149.1, read as the reverse complement.
ACATTATTCGCCGCTAAACCAATGGCGGCTAACGTTCCTAACGTTGTCGCGACTACGGTGGCACTTAGCGCAATCAAGGTACTATTTTTAAGCGCCATCATCCATTGATGATTCTCTATCATCTCAACATACCAGCGCATTGAATACGCCTCGGGGTCAAGGTTCAGCATTCCTTGTGTGAAAGTGAAGTAAGGTGTTGCATTAAAAGAAAGAGGAACGATGATCAAAATGGGTGCAATTAAAAACAGAAACACTAACGTGCAAAATCCAATGTAGCCATAATACGCGACATGCTCACGTTTATTGCAGTAACTCGGTAAAGACATTTCGTTATCCTCCAACCTTAATATTGTTGATGCCGACAATACGGTTAAACACGTAAAACAACAGAGTGACTACTCCGAGTAACAAGCAACCAAGCGCCGCAGCCATTCCCCAGTTAAGCGACGTTTGCATATGGTAGGCAATCATGTTGGAAATCATCTGTCCACTTCTTCCCCCCACTAAGGCGGGTGTGATGTAGAAGCCAATCGAAAGAATAAAAGTCAACAATGCACCTGCGCCAACACCAGGTACGGTAAGCGGCATGTAGACTCGAATAAAGGCGGTAGCAGGAGTTGCACCTAGAGAGCGTGCTGCTCGAAAGTAGCTTGGGCTTATGCCTTTCATAACGCTGTATAAAGGTAAAATCATAAATGGCAGCAGAATATGTACCATCGCGACAATGGTACCAAAGGTGTTGTGGATCATCGCTACGCGTTCATCGCTCAAACCAGACCAAATCAACAGGTCATTCAACACCCCTTGATTCTGTAATAACACTATCCAAGACGTAGTACGTACCAGCAATGAAGTCCAGAATGGTAAAAGTACAACGATGAGTAGCAGGTTCGCTTTTTTGTCTGGCAAATTAGCCAAAAGGTAAGAAACTGGGTAAGCCATCACCAAGCAAATGAGAGTAATCACCAGCGACATGCCGAAGGTTTTGATAAACAAATCAACATAGACCTGACGCGTTTCTGGCTGCATGGTTATCGAGCCAGACTCATCATAACGCATATCTAATGCAGCCAGATAATAGCTTAGTGTATAAGAGGAGCTTAACGTCTTAATCGCTGACCAATATTGCGGCTTGGCCCAGCGTTTATCGAGCTTGCTTATCTCTTCTAGAGAAGTAGGGAAGACATTATCTTTATTGAGTTTTCGGCCCGTTTTCATCAATAAGCTACGCATTCCCGATACTTCAATATTTAACCTACTCGCTAACTTTGGCAATAATTTGTCTTGATGAGCCCGTTTCAGCTCAGCCATAAATGTCTGCTGAATCTCAAGCGGTGGCAAACCTTGATAATCCCACTGTTTTATATAATCAACGGTCTCAGGAAACGCTTTCGGCACGCTTTGGTTATCCACGCTACGATAAAGCATTTCGACCAATGGAAAGGCAAAGGTCACACAGATAAATGCAACGAGCGGTATAATTAACAATACTGAACGGGTTTGCTTCTTACGCTCAGCTCGTTGCAACTGTGCTTTCAATGTCACTGGCGGCTTTGTCAATTGGCGCTTTAACGACGTTACCGATTCCAAACTATCTAATTCTCTACTCATGCCACCGCTCCTAGTGGTTGAGTAATCGAGTCACAATCGAGAGCATGACAATCTACGCTATGCCAACCGACAGTATAGTCTGACCCGGGAGTAAAGCGGGTTTCGTGGCGACGTGAGTTAGTCACTTTAACGATTAACTCGCCTATTTCAGCTACATCAATAACTAACCTATGGTGATCACCATGGTAGATAAGTTCTTTCAAGGTACCGGTAACGATGTTGTTACATTGATCTCGCTTTGGAGATATTGAAATCTTTTCAGGCCGGATAGACAGCAAAGTCGCTTGATTGCGCTGATTAACCGCAACAGGTGTGGCCAGGACACTTTTGCTTCCAACTTGTACCGTACAACTCTCATTTTCGAGCAGCTCAACCACACCTTTAATTTGGTTGTTTTCGCCAATAAACTGCGCGACAAAGGCGTTACTCGGAGACTCATACAATTCTGTCGGCGAGGCCAATTGTTGAACGGATCCATTGTTAAATACGGCAATCCTATCTGACATCGTTAGTGCTTCATCTTGATCATGGGTGACGTACAAAATGGTAATCCCAAGCTTTTCATGCAGGTGTTTTATTTCCATTTGCATTTGTTCACGAAGCTGCTTATCCAATGCACCTAGAGGTTCGTCCATTAAGACCAGCTTAGGTTCAAATACTAAAGCGCGAGCCAATGCTACACGCTGCTGTTGACCGCCAGATAGCTGCTTAGGATAGCGATTCGCCACATGGTTGAGTTCGACCATATTCAACGCATCAGCCACTTTATTTTTGACCTGCTCTTCCGGCAGTTTTCTTACTTTAAGAGGAAAGGCGAGATTTTCAGCAATCGTCATATGCGGAAATAAGGCGTAGTTTTGAAACACCATGCCAATATCACGTTTGTGTGGTGCTAAATTGTTGACAGGAGTGCCATCAATGTAGATTTCTCCCCCGGTTGCGGTCTCAAATCCTGCCAGCATCATTAAACAAGTGGTTTTCCCCGACCCAGATGGACCAAGCATTGTGACAAACTCTCCCGGCTCAATGGCAAGATTAAAGTCCTTCACTACTAGCGTTTCACCATCATAAGTCTTCTGCACATGTTGGAAGCTGACGTATTCCTTTTGCAATGTCATTGATCGTCCCTCTCTATCGAATCGTAGGTTTAATCCAGATAAGTAACAGACTTAACATCATAATAAGCCGTTTACTTAACTGGATTAAGGCGGGCGCACTGTGCCCGCCATACATATGTATCTTTACAGGTTGTACTTGCTCAAATCTGGTCGAGTAGCAATCGCCTGTTCAACAAGCGAAATAACCTCTGCACGTTCATTTCCTTTAAGCAGCTGACGTGGGGCTCGTACTTGTTCAGAGCCTCGACCACACACCTGCTCGGCTAATTTAATGCACTGAACTAACGTTGGAATAGTATCTAGACGAAGCAGTGGCAGGAACCAACGGTAAATGTCTAACGCTTCAGCATATCGACCTTGACTCGCTAGTTTGTAAATCGCCACTGATTCAGCAGGAAACGCATTGGTTAAACCAGAAATCCAACCCGTCGCACCTAACATCAGTGACTCTAAGGCAATATCATCAACTCCACTGAATACAGTAAAGCGGTCATCGAAACGGTTGTAGAGCTCCGTAATACGACGTGTATCAGTGGTCGACTCTTTAACCGCGACAATACTCTTACACTCAGCAAGCTGTTCCATGAGATCTAGATTAACGTCAACGCCGTATGAAACTGGGTTGTTGTAAATCATAATTGGCATCTCTGGTGTTGATTGCGCCAATGTTTTGTAGTAATCCACAGTCTCACTGTCAGAGGTGCGATAAACCATAGCAGGCATAACCATACAGCCGTCGATACCGATCTTAAGTGCATCTTGCATATACTGTGCAGCCGCCGTAGTGATCGTTTCAGCGGTACCCGCAATAAGAGGGACGCGACCTGCGACGACTTCTTGTGCTGCGGTTAACACCTGGCGCTTCTCTTCTGGATACAACGCGCAATTCTCACCGACCGTACCAAGACAAATAATGCCGTTAACGCCATCTTTAATCTGATTATCGATAACGGTTTGCGTCGCATCCAAGTCAATACTTTGGTCTTTACGAAATTGAGTGCTGACCGCTGGGTAGACACCTTTCCAATCTACTTTCATTATTACCTTCCATTTGTATATTTTATGCAATTAAAGAAAACACGCTGAATGTTTCCATAGTGTTAGGGAAAACCCCGTTAAATGATGTGTTTCTGCTGAAGAACGAATTTCACTCCAGCGAGGTCAGCCAGTGCGCTGCCTACTGACTTATACAATGTAATTTCTTGCTCTGATGTTCGGCCGAATTGACGACTAGAACATAAGTCCGCCAATTCCGCTTTGATTTCTCGCTCTGAGAAAATACCTTCATTAATTGGAATTAAAAGATCTCCGGCTTCTGCTAATACATTGATTCTGCTATCAACATAAACAGACGCACGAGCCACGGTTTCACTGTCACATTCGCGCTTGTCTTGGTCATGATTACCAATAAGGTCGACGTGCATTCCCTGCTTAAGTTGGTGCCCGTCGAACAGTGGTTTTTTTGATCCTGTCACACATGAAATCATATCTGCTTCGGCTAAATGCGCATCAACCGAATCAATGACATTCACCGTATAACGAGTCCCAATAGGCATTGCCCGATACTCATTGCCCGATTGAATTCTATCAACCGCTTGAACGGCCTTTTGTTTATCTCTGCCCCACACCAATACTTTTTTTAAAGGTCGCACCGCCGCATATGCCCAAGCAATGTAAGGTGCTAGATTGCCCGTACCACATATGATTAGGGTTGCTGCATCTTCACGAGCTAAGTAATCCGCAGCAAGAGCCGACGCCGACGCTGTTCGCCAATAAGTCAGTCCCTTTCCATCTAATAATGCCAGCGGTTCACCATCAGTTCGGTTGAACGCCAATATTTTAGAGGAAAGGCTGTCTTTACCTTCAAGTGAATTGTTTGGAAAATAAGTAAATGCTTTCACTGTAACTAAGCTATCGTTCCATGCAGGCAGTAGGGCAAACGCATCATATTTTCCTTCTTCAAGTGGCATGACATTTCGCTGAGGAATCGTTGCTTGTTCTTGATAGGTTTCACGCATCGAGCGGATCAAACCCGACATCGATAAACTTTCAACAACTTGTTCAGCCTCTAAGTAAACCATTCTTCCTCCCGCTTTTGATGTGGAGTGCGCGCTAACCCACTCCACGTATTCATTGATCTCTACCAATAACGCCTAGTTAAGCAGCCACGTATTGAACTCTTCATTCAATTCGTCGGCGTAGTCAGACCACCACTCGTCATTTATTAAAAATGCATTCGTGAAGTTAGCAGGCGCAGTTGGCAAGCTGGCCAATATTTCTGAGTCAATCAACTGAGAGGAAGATTTACGCGTAGGACCATAAGCGACATATTTGGCTTGATCGGCTAATGGCTTTGTACCTGAAGAGAATTTAATAAACTCAAGCGCAAGCTTCGTATTTGGGCTGCCTTTAGGGATCGCCCAGCCATTCATATACCCCAATTGATAATCCCAAATAATTTTGAACGGTTGACCTTCTTCTGTGGTTGCGCTGTGAATACGACCATTGAATGCTGAGGCCATTACTACCTCTTTGTCTGCCAGCATTTGTGGCGGTTGTGCACCTGTCGTCCACCAAATTACATCTGATTTAATGGTATCCAACTTAGCAAACGCTCTGGCACGTCCTTCCGAAGTTTCAAGCGTTTCATATACATTTTGTGGTTCTACACCATCTGCTATCAGTGCCCACTCAAGGTTGCCTTGAGGCATTTTTTGTAGTGCCCTGCGGCCGGGGTAGTTAGCGAGATCAAACAAGTCAACCAGCTTGCTTGGTGTCGCCTTACCACTAAAGGCGTCTTCGTTAATAGTGAGGACGGTAGAAACCACTATCGTGTTAACCGCACACTCATGAATGGCTCCACTAATAAAATCTTTATCTGCAGGCGTACCGTCTGACCCCGCAGGTAGAATAGCGGGGTCAACCGTTTCTAATAACCCTTCAGCACAACCCCGCACGATGTCTGGTTTATCGAGAGAAACTAAATCCCAACGCACTTTATTCGCTTCAACTTGCGCTTTAATTTCCGCAAGGCCCCCACTAAAATCCTCAGATATCAGTTTAACGCCTGTCTCTTCAATAAATGGCTTGTGGTAGGCCTCTACCTGGCTTTTAGTAAATGCCCCGCCCCAAGAAACGATGGTGAGTTGTTCTGCAAATGCCGCACCTGTTGCTCCTAACAGCATTCCAGATACCAAAAGTGCAAGTGAGGTGGATGTCTTTCTTGACATGATGTTGTGCTCCTTTTTTGTCTTATCGGGAATATCCCGAGTTTTCAGACGCCTGGATACCGCTGTTAGGCATCGTTATTACTTAACTTTTTATTAACATAATGTACATG
>NZ_JBFRTN010000148.1:0-1366 GCF_041474095.1 Vibrio sp. 10N.222.54.A3 | reverse complement strand
CCTGTGTCTGTATCGTCAACGTCTGTATAACCCAAGTCAGCTGCCGAGATCGTGTAGCTGCCTGCCTCATCCACTTCCGCCGCCAAATCGCCTGTTAGTTCCGGCGCATCATTCACTGGCGTCACCGTCAAGTTGAAAGTGCTGTCTACCGGTGTGCTACCATCTTCGTTGCCGTCTTCAACGTTCACATCGAACGACGCTGACGTGGTTTCACTGCCGTCATGTTTGAACGTCACTTCACCCGCCGCCAACTGCGCCACAGTGAAATGGTTCGACGGAACACCACCGACTAAGATTATGCCGTCACTCGCGTTGCCGACCGTGAAGGTCACACCTGTGTCTGTATCATCAACGTCCGTGTAGCCTAGGTCCTCAGCCGTAATGGTGTAGCTGCCTTCTTCATCCACTTCACCCAACAAATCACCTATCAGCACTGGTGCATCGTTCACAGGAGTGATATTAAGCGTAACTTCTGCTTCGTCTTCCCCACCGTTCCCATCGGTCACTTTATATTTAAAAGTTGCCTCCCCGTTATAGTCGGTATCCGGTGTGAATGTAATTGTATTGTTTGTGTAGTCGACAAACAGCTCACCATTAGTCGCGGAGGTAATTGAACCCACAACAATTGAGAGCTCATCACCATCAATGTCAGTATCATTCGCCAACAATTCATCAAAAGAAATCGTGATAGACGTGTCTTCAGCAGTAACAAGTTTAGATTGATTAATACCTGTCACTGTAATGTTATCTAACAACGCACCGTAGCTATCTGAAGCACCAGCGCCTGCAAATGTAAGGTCCGTAACGTCCCCTTGGACTTCGAACTCAGCCGTGATCTTATACCAACCATTTGCGTCAGGTTGCCCTATTTGGACATTAAGTCCGTCGGCACCCGATAGAGATCCATCGGCGTGAACAGTAACTAACGTGTCACCGACTTTAAACGTCATGTCAGAAGATGAATTACCGTCTCGTCGAGGGTTGTAATCAAATTCAACACGCACGCTATCTTGGTCTGACGTATTAATATTTGTTGTGATCGCGGTGTTTTGATGAGCATCAAGCTCAGCGAGGTAGTCACCGTCTGTCGCTTCAGCTATGAGACCGTCACGCTGAATCTCTAGACCATTTGTTGCTTCCCAATCATCTAGTTCGTCGCCAGTTACTACAGTCCAACGACCTGTGTTTGTCATGTTTTCAAAGGACTCAGAGAAGAGCAGCGTCTCACTATGAGTTTCATATGTGTCATCAATCGCTACTGGACCGTCGTTGGTGCCTGTCACGGTAATGGTTAAGGTATTGGTTTGGTTGACCGTGCCGTCGCTCGCGGTGTAGGTGAACACCACTTCCGCGGTCGCTCCTGTGG
>NZ_JBFRTN010000147.1:0-243 GCF_041474095.1 Vibrio sp. 10N.222.54.A3 | reverse complement strand
TGATTAGGTTTAGAAAAGTAAAGAGATGAAGAACTCCCAAGTTCTTCGAAGTTTGTTTCTACTTTTAAAGTAGAGATAAATTGCAGTGTCCCGTTCGTCTAGAGGCCTAGGACACCGCCCTTTCACGGCGGTAACAGGGGTTCGACTCCCCTACGGGATACCATTGGGTCGTTAGCTCAGTTGGTAGAGCAGTTGACTTTTAATCAATTGGTCGCAGGTTCGAATCCTGCACGACCCACCATT
>NZ_JBFRTN010000146.1:0-6223 GCF_041474095.1 Vibrio sp. 10N.222.54.A3 | reverse complement strand
GTTTTTAAGTTGTTGATTTTAAAGTTTTAAATAACTTGTCTTTTTTTGATAGTGAGAGGGATCACTCTGCTGTCCCTTTTATTTTTAAACGCGAATTAATTCGAGCAACATAGATTTCATGCCAGGGAGGCTACCAACTACTCAAGCGGTGAAGGTGAATGATGTACCGAAGATGTGCCGCTGAAAAAATTAAACTAAGGCAGTTTACTATGAAAAAAATTATCGCTCTAAGTGCTCTTTCTCTTGCTTTCGCTTCTAGTGCTTTTGCTGGTTCTTCTTACGTAACGGGTAACATCCAAATTCATGACGATGGCCGTATCCACGGTTCTGACATGACTTCTACGCTAGAAGCTGGTCACACGTTTGATAACTCTCTAGGCGGTTTCACGGTTTATTCTGAGTTTGATGGTATCCAACTGGGCAAACTTGAATCTGAAAATGGCGGTGCAGGTAATACTACTCCAGGCATCACTGTAGGTGGTGAGCAATCTTTCAACATCACTGACAACCTATGGGTTGCTGCGGGTTACCAACATCTATTCTCTGCGGGTGAAAGCATTCAGTTCCGTCCACTAGTTAAGATCGGTTACAACTTCGACAACGGCATCTCTATTAGTAACCGTACTCGTGCACACATCGATGATACTTCAGCTAATGCTGACACAGACTACCGCATGGATAACCGCATTGCTTACACAGTGAATGCTGACCTAGCGCTTAGCTACAACAACGTATACATGATTGATGCTGAAGCGATGGACCACGAGTTACGTGCAACATGGACTCGTCAAGGTGTTCAACCTTACTTTGAATTCCGTAGCCAAGCTAACGGTGTAGATTTCGCAAACGGCGATTCTAAGCAGAACAACGCATTCGTATTCGGTGCTTCTTACGGCTTCTAAGCTGATTCGCTTGGTTGCTTAGTCTATTAGATTATTAGCCGAGTGAGCTTCTTCGCTAAATAGCTTTTTGCTAAATAGCTTGCTAGCTAATTAGCGAGGGGAATATAGCGGTACTAACAGCCCGGTTGGTACCGCGACAAGATTTGCTTTACTGTCCAAAAGCAAAGAGCCTAGTAAGCAAACCACAGTCTTGGGTTTGCTTGATACTAGGCTCTATTTTTATGCTTTAAATTTTCTACCTTAGGTGAATTGGTACTCTAGTTACCTTTATAGTGACGGTACTCAAACACCTGACCCTTATCATTAAACGCGTACACAGAGTACTCGTCTTTCTTATCGCCATATTCCATGCCTGGCGAACCCATTGGCATACCCGGAACCGCTAAACCAATCGCATTACGTGGTGGGTTTTCTAGAAAGGCTTTAATGTCATCTGCTGGAATGTGTCCTTCAAATACGTATCCGTCGATCTCTGCAGTGTGGCAAGAGGCTAGCTCTTGTGTTATCCCTAGTTTCTGCTTGATTGGGTTCATATCATCGTGGAGCTTCTCAGTAACATCGAACCCAGCATCTCGCATATGTTCAGTCCATTCTGTGCAGCAGCCGCAGTATGGAGATTTGTGGTTTAGAACATCAGTAGCTAAAGCTTGTCCTGAGATTGCAGCGAGTGCAGTAAGAGTCATAATTTTACGAATCATGGTTAACCTCATGAATATGGTTTTTATTAATATTAGAATGAGTTGGTTTGAACAATCTCAGCCTGTTGGCATTGCTGACTACAGTAATTGACGACATCGCCATCGCAGCGCCTGCAACGACAGGGCTAAGCAGAAATCCGAAAAATGGGTAAAGCACACCGGCCGCGATAGGAATACCAAGCGAGTTGTAGATGAAGGCACCAAATAGGTTTTGCTTCATGTTTCTCACGGTCGCTTGAGATAGCTCGATCGCGTTGCTTACTGATAATGGCGATGAGTTGAGTAGCGTCATTTGCGCACTTTCAATCGCGACATCACTGCCACTGCCCATTGCTATGCCTATATCTGCTTGAGCAAGTGCAGGCGCGTCGTTAATACCGTCTCCGACCATGGCAACACTCTTATATTGCTGTTGCAGCTGAACAATGTGTTGAGCTTTCTGCTCTGGAAGCACTTCTGAAATCACTTCGTCGATACCGACGTTTTTACCTATCGCTTGAGCTACAGAGTCGTTGTCGCCCGTTAATAGCACAGTGTGAATTCCGGCGGATTTTAGTTGAGCTATCGCCTGTTTGCTATCTATTTTTAACGCGTCTGAAATGCCCAATATGCCTTCCAGTTTTTGGTCAATCGCAATGAAAATAGGCGTCCACGCTTGCGAGCGGCAAAGCTCGATGAAATCCGCGCCAACCTCTGTATTGATACCTAATTGGGTGAGGTACTTAAGCGAGCCAACTTGCACTTTCTTGCCGTTAATTGTTGCTTGAACCCCAAGCCCTCGTTGGTTTTCAAATTCGCTGTGTGGGAGTACTGAAACTTCCAAGCTCTCTGCATATTGGCAAACGGCTTTGGCAAGTGGGTGCTCAGATCCTACTTCTACTGAATAAGCACAAGCCAGTAATTCTTGTTCTGATAAATCGCCATAAAAGGCTTGCTGAACGGTTGGCTTACCTTGGGTTAATGTGCCTGTTTTATCAAACACGACAGCATCAATTTTGCTTGCAGATTGCAACACATCGGCATCTTTGATCAGAACGCCAAACTCAGCGGCTTTGCCAACGCCGACAGTAATTGAAAGTGGTGTCGCAAGGCCTAAGGCACATGGACAAGCGATGATCAGCACTGTGGTTGATACCACTAACATGTAACTGGCGCTTGGTTGTGGGCCAACAAAAAACCAAACTAAGGCGGCAGCAACTGCGATTGCGACCACAACCGGAACAAAAACGGCTGAGATAGAATCGGCAAGCTTGGCGATTGCTGGTTTACTGCTTTGCGCTTGGCGAACCATTTGAATGATCCGAGCCAGCATGGTGCTTGATCCAATCCCAGTCGCTTCAATAATTAAACTACCATCCCCATTAATAGTGCCCGCAGAAACGCAATCATTTATTGTTTTGACGTTGGGCAGTGGTTCACCGGTCAGCATCGACTCATCGATATAAGATTCACCTGAGACTACGACACCATCAACCGGTACTTTTTCTCCGGGTTTTACTCGTACCTGCATGCCTACCTGAATCGCTTCTACTGCGATGGTTTGTTCTTTGCCATCGACAATAACCACCGCTTTTTGAGGCTGTAAGTTAATCAATGCCTGTAAAGATTTTGTGGTACGCGCTTTGGCTTTGGCTTCGATGTAATGACCCAAAGAAATTAAGCCAACGATCATTGCGCTTGCTTCAAAGTAGACATGGCGAGATGGTTCTGGAAACCATGATGGAATCAGCACAACCAACATTGAATAGAACCATGCTGCGCCTGTACCTAGAGCGACTAAGGTATCCATGGTCGCGCGCTTATACGTGAGAGACTGCCAAGCATTCGAGAAGAAGCTACGACCTGAGGTAGCAAGCAGTATCAAACAAACGACACCAACCAAGCCCCAAGCCAGTTGATCGTTAAATGTGGCAATGGTCATGCTGCCACCGAACACACCCCATGCCATCAGCGGCGCACCGATTACCAACGCGCTTACTGAGTTTCTAAGGAAGGCTTGTTGAGTACGAAGTTGCTGTTCTTGTTGTTTTTGCTGTTGAGTCGCTGCATCGTCGACAAACTCAGCGCCATAACCAGCAGCTTTCACCGATTCTATTAGAGCGTTTTCAATGATGTCTCTTGTTTGAGAGGTGAAAACCAAGGCAGTTTGTTCGGCAAGGTTGATCTGAGCTTGGTCGACAAACTCATTCTTTTTCAGTGCTTTCTCTACCGAAGAGACACAACTCGCACAAGTCATCCCCTCAAGAACAAGGTGATAGGTATATTGGCTAGCTGCGGTTTTATCTTCACTCTTTTTATCTGCTTGTTCGTCTTCTAAATCTGAACTCGATGAAAGGTCATTCGTTTCTGAGTAGGGAGCTGCGTGGTAACCCAGGCTTTCGACCAGCTTAATCACCTCAGACTCAGAAAGCAGAGTAACCAGTGATAATTCCTGTTTGCTGACTTCTAGGTTTAAGGCTTGCTCAGTTTGTTCAAGCGCTTTAGTCAGTTTGCTCACACACTTGCCGCAACTCAGACCGGATAGCGAAAGGTGCAGCTGATTACCCATAGAATAGCCAAGCGTTGCTAACTGTTCGTTGAGCTGAATGTAACTAAATGGAGTCGAAATATCGATGTAGGTCGGCGATATGTCATTAATCATCGTGCTGTCGAGATCGCTAAACAGTGTGCGAACTTTCTTCGCGCAACCCATGCAATTTAGGCCGTTGAGCGCCGTTGTGTAGTAGTTCATATCGATACTCCAATTCTCATCTACGCCTAACATAAACCTTCCCGTAAGGGTAAGGTCAAACATAAATTCAAGAATTTGATCTTGGTGGAGTGCTAGCTGGTGGTTTCAGTTTGGAATGGAAGAGGGAAATTAAGAATGTGCGGCTATAATCTACTTGCTAAGACTATCTATTTAAGACTTTAAGGGCGTAATTGGCCTTTCAATAACGGCTTTCGTACAACAACAGCGCATTAATCATTCACTACTGATTGTAGATTTAAGCGGTGGTGATAAAATAGCGCCCAAAATTTAGTGATGTTTGACTATTGCAGGCCTTGTAATGGCGAGCACTAAAAGAATCACCTACATAATCAAGGTATTTAAATGACGGTTAAAACTCGTTTTGCTCCTAGCCCAACTGGCTATCTTCACGTTGGTGGTGCACGTACTGCACTTTACTCTTGGCTATTCGCTAAGAACCAAGGTGGTGAATTCGTTCTACGTATCGAAGACACGGACCTTGAGCGTAACTCTCAAGAAGCGGTTGATGCAATTCTAGAAGGCATGCAATGGATGGGTATGGAATGGGATGAAGGTCCTTACTACCAATCTAAGCGTTTTGACCGTTACAACGAAATGGTTGATAAGCTACTTGCTGAAGACAAAGCATTCAAATGCTACGCGTCTAAAGAACTGCTTGATGAAATTCGTGCAGAGCAAGAAGAAAACAAAGAGATGGCTCGTTACGATGCTAACCACCCTAAAATTGTTGCAGCAAACGAAGCAGCAAAAGAAGGTGATGCATGCGTTATCCGTTTCCGTAACCCTAAAGAAGGCAGCGTAGTATTTGATGACCAAATCCGTGGTCGCATTGAAATCGCGAACAGCCAACTTGATGACCTAATCATTCGTCGTACAGACGGTGCACCAACATACAACTTCGTAGTTGTAGTGGATGACTGGGATATGGGTATTACACACGTTGTTCGTGGTGAAGACCACATCAACAACACACCTCGTCAAATCAACATCTATGAAGCACTAGGCGCGCCAGTTCCAACTTTCGCTCACTGTGCAATGATTCTTGGTGATGACGGTGCGAAACTTTCTAAGCGTCACGGTGCTGTTTCTGTAATGCAATACCGCGACGAAGGTTACCTACCAAATGCACTAAACAACTACCTAGTTCGTTTAGGCTGGTCTCACGGTGACCAAGAGATCTTCTCTCAAGAAGAGATGATTGAATTCTTCAGCCTGAACGCTATCAGCAAGTCTGCTTCTGCATTCAACACTGATAAGCTACTTTGGTTGAACAACCACTACATCAAGACATCTGAGCCTGAGTACGTTGCAAAATACCTGCAATGGCACCTAGACGCACAGAAGATCGATACAACAAACGGTCCAGCTATCACTGAAGTGATCAAGCTAGTTGGCGAGCGTTGTAACACGCTTATCGAACTTGCTGAGCAATCTCGTTACTTCTACGAAGATTTCTCTGAGTTTGAAGCTGGCGCAGCGAAGAAGCACCTACGTGGTGTTGCTAAAGGCCCACTAGAGCTTGCGCTTGCTAAGGTTGAAGCGCTTGAAGATTTCACGACTGCAAACATCAAAGACGGTGTTATCGCAGCAGTATGTGAAGAGCTAGAGATCGGCATGGGTAAAATCGGTATGCCACTTCGCGTAGCAGTAACAGGCGGCGGTCAGTCTCCTTCTGTTGATGCAGTGATGGAGCTTGTTGGTAAAGAGCGCGTAATCGCTCGCATCAAGATGGCTCTTGAGTTCATTGCTGAGCGTGAAGCTAACGCTTAATCCTATTTCTCTTGTTTGAGATAGAATGTACTTGAGATAGAACGATCATCAGCCGACAGCTTAATTCGCTGTCGGCTTTTTATTGGTGCGCCGAGCATGGC
>NZ_JBFRTN010000145.1:0-994 GCF_041474095.1 Vibrio sp. 10N.222.54.A3 | reverse complement strand
ACTATTAGCTTCTCGGATACCAATTTAGGTCAATACACCTTTACGTTACTTGAAGCGCTTGACCACGAAGATGGTCTGGTGAATAACAGTTTGAGCTTTGACCTGCCTGTTTATGCAGTAGACAGCGATGGCGATGATTCTTTGGTTTCTCAGTTAAATGTAACCATCGGTGATGATGTTCAAATCATGCAGGATGGTACGTTAGATATCACTGAGCCAAATCTTGCAGACGGCACAATCACAACCAGTACCATTGATGTGATGCCAGAGCAGAGTGCTGATGGCGCGACCATTACTGAGTTTACTTACGATGGTGGGACTCCACTGACGCTTGACCAAGCTGATACCGGTGAGCAAGAGTTTATCTTCACTGAAGGCTCTCTGTTTATCACACTTGAAGGTGAAGTACGCTTCGAACCAAACCGCAATCTAGACCACACGGTTAGCGAAGACATCGTCAAATCGATTGTGGTGACCTCAAGCGATTTAGATAACGATGTGGTGACGTCAACGGTCACTCTGACGATTACTGATGGCGATATTCCAACCATCGAATCCGTACCAAGCGTGACGCTATCAGAAACACAACTTGCCGATGGCTCGACACCAAGCGGCAGTGCGGTGAGCCAAACCGAGACTATCTCGTTTACCAACCAAAGTGATGATGTTGAGAAGTTCCGAATCGAACCAACTGAGTTCAATGTGGGTGGTGCGTTAACGTCGAACAACATTGCGGTTGAGCTTAAAGAAGACCCAGCAGACTCAGGCATCTATACCGGCTTTATTGATGACGGTGGAACGGACGTTCCTGTCTTCAGCTTAAGCTTCTCAGGTACTACGTTAGGCGAATACACCTTCACGCTACTTGAAGCATTAGACCATGCAGATGGTCTCGACAATAATGATCTGATCTTCGATTTACCAGTCTATGCCGTCGATTCTGATGGCGATGATTCCTTGATGTCTCCGCTGTCGGTGACCATTGGTGATGACG
>NZ_JBFRTN010000144.1:0-878 GCF_041474095.1 Vibrio sp. 10N.222.54.A3 | reverse complement strand
GTGACCATTGGTGATGACGCCCAAATCATGGCGAACGGTACGCTCGGTATTACCGAGCCGAATTTAGCTGACGGGACGGTGACCACCAATACGATTGATGTAATGACAGCGCAAAGTGCCGATGGCGCAGTGATTACCCAGTTCACCTATGACGGTGGCACGGCTCAAATCTTAGACCCAACAATCACAGGTGAGCAGAAATTTACGTTCACTGAGGGTGATGTGTTCGTCACCATTGAAGGTAACGTGCGCTTTGAGCCGAACCGTGATTTAGACCACGAGAGTGGCGATATCGTTAAATCACTGGTGTTTACTTCGAGTGATGGTGATGTGGATGTTGAAACGGCCACTGTCACACTGACGATTATTGATGGTGATATCCCAACCATTGAATCGGTACCAAGCATCGCGCTTGCTGAAGCAGATTTAGCGGATGGCTCGTCACCAATCATGGGTGCAGTGAGTCAAACAGAAACCATCTCGTTCACTCATCAAAGTGACAATGTAGAGAAATTCCGTTTAGAACCAAGTGAGTTTAATACTAACAACGCGCTCAAGTCAGACGGCTTGATCATTGAGATTCGAGAAGAACCAACAGGCTCTGGCAATTATATTGGCTTCACGACCGATATTTCGAATGTCGAAACCACGGTGTTTACTCTCGATTTCAGCAGTTCCACTTTGGGTGAATACACCTTCACTCTTCTGGAAGCGATTGACCACACACCAATTCAAGGCAATAACGACCTAACATTTAACTTGCCAGTTTACGCGGTTGATACCGATGGTGATGACTCGTTAATGTCACCGCTATCGGTGACGATTACTGATGATGTTCAAGTGATGGCAAGTGGTGATCTGACGATTGAAGAGCCTAC
>NZ_JBFRTN010000143.1:0-15261 GCF_041474095.1 Vibrio sp. 10N.222.54.A3 | reverse complement strand
TTGTATGCCAAGTTTAATATCATATAAATAATTTTTTAATTATCTAAAAATCAGAAGCTTACAAACAACACTGCGCAATTATGATTTTCTACTATTAGAAGATGAAAAACATTCACCTTCCTTATTGCCGTTTTTTGCCGCTATTCTAGAAACATCATGCTTCGTACAAAAAAGCGGCAAACTGTGGCGTCATTCGCACGTATGGCATAGCACATACGGCAAGGAATCAACGCCATGGTGATCGACAAGCCACCATTAAATACCGATTGATCATTAAATATAGTTAAACAAGGTCAGGTCTTTGGTTTTGCCAAACGCTTGTTGAGAAGCTTGTAGTGCTCGAGAGTTTTCATTGAACTCAATGATCGCTTTCGAGTAATCCAAGTCTTCAAAGTTGCTTTTTGCTTTTGCTAAAGACAACTTGAAATCTTCATGTTGTTGCTCTTGAATATCCAAAGTACTCAAGCGTGCACCAACATCGGTTCTTGCCTTGGTCAAATGGATAAACGCAGCGTGGAACTCTTCAGTTACTTGGTGCAGTTTCGCTGTTGCTGATGCATCCGATACCGGGTTTTCAGCCTGCTCAGCAGCCTCTTTGAACGTATCAAAGATAGAGAAAGTCTCTCGTGGTTCTAAGGTGATCGAATCACCTTTAGTGATTTGGCCTTTGATTTGAATATTCAGCCCTTCATAAACAATGCCTGTCGAAGGATCAAAATCTTCTGCCGCAACCACTGCGCCGTCTTTTTCAAGCTGATAAGCGAAATTGCCCGTCTGCATGTCGACAAACGTCACTTTATAAGTAGACCCATCTTCATCGCTGTTGGTCGCACGCCCGAGCAATAACTCAGACGCAGGTTCAAGCTCGTACTGAGGTTCGTAGTCACCGAACGGGTTGTCTATTTCCATAAACATCTTGCTGCCCGGATCATTCATTGCCATTTCAAAGCTGCTTGCCACACGCATCTTGCGTTGGTAGTCATCACCTTGATATGTCACATTCCCTTCGTTATCTCGAAAGAAAGGCTGATTTTTCGGCTTAGTGCCTGCAAACGTGTAGTTACCCGACTCATCTTGAGAGTTGGCTAAATGCAGGAAGTTATTCGCCAGTTCTTGAATTTCACGCTTCTTAGCTAAACGGTCTTCCGGAGAAAGCGCACCGTTAATCATTTCCATCACGGTTCGTTTTGCTTCATCAGCAAAGCCTTCGGTGTTGGAGACCAATACCTCATGATGCTCTAATCGATTACGAACCAAGACGATTGCGTCACTATATTGCTTAAGCTGCTCTGATTGCTGACCAATATTCTGTAAATAGTGAGTCGCAAGAGGATCATCACTTGGCGACTGCAACTTCTTACCGGAAGCGAGTTGCGCTTGGTTGTGATGCACCTTGTTCTCTTGACGGCGCAAGTCGTTTTGTACTGACTGATAATTATGGAAGCTAGAGATACGATTCAACATTTATACCTTCCTATCTCAGAGCCAAAATAGTGTTAAACGTATCGTTGGCTGCTTGCATGATACGTGAAGAAGCCATATACGCTTGCTGAAATTTCATCATGTTTGCCGCTTCTTCATCGAGGTTTACTCCCGAGATAGAAGCAATACGTTCTTGAGCCGACTGTTTTTCTAATGTCGCAATATCACTCAGGCGATTTGCCGTTGAAGACTTCAAGCCCGTATTAGTATTCAAGTTGTGGTAAAGGTCTAAAATCGTAGACTCACCATCATTCAACAGCTTTCCTGTTTGAAGATCTTGTAGCTTACGCAGGTTACCGTTGTCACCTTCTGATGGGACAAGGTTTGCCGTAAACTTATCATTTGCCACCGCACCGGGTGTGAGCTCAAACGTTGTACCGTTGATGGTCACTGGCCCTTGTGGCGGATACGGTTGAGGCTGCATTAAAATGTTACCCTTCGGATCCGTCACAGCAAACTGCTCACCTTTTGGTGAGACAATCACTTCAAACTCACGCAGTTGACCTGCTTCTAGGATTTTAAATCCCGCTGTACCCTTGGCAAACGTGGTCGATGCCTCATAACTTTGCGCAGCAATGTCTTTCGGGTCTTTGGTTTCCATATGAATCTGCGCAGCAAAATTACGCGTTGGACGCAGTAACAGTTTCTCTCCTAGTTCAGGAGGGTTACGTACTTCCACTCGCATGCCATCAAGATAAAAAGCACTACCGCTAGAGTCGGTCGCCATCTTAACGGTCTCACCGTTCGGCTTAGTCACGACATAATCACTGCCATCGTATTTCAGTCCATACTCACCGCCTTTTAAGGCAGAAGTATCATCAATGTATACCGCAACATCGGCTTTCGATTGCCCGCTAGCCGTGACACGAGATTTTGCCACCAGCTCTGAGTTCACGTCGGTAAACAAGTCCTTACCTACGTTGCCGTTAAGATCCAAACCTTGTTCTTGAAGACTATTGACCTCATATGAAAACGCGGTCGCCAAACGACCAAGCTCATCCATGATTGCTGGGATATGTTCGTCACGCATGTCTAGCATGGCGCCGATTTTTCCGTCGATATCACTGCTGGTGATCGGTTTTAAAGACTTACCTTCAACAATCGCTAGGCGGCGCTGATGTGCATCGGGTAAGCCATCAACCATCTTCAGCTGACTCGCTTCACTACCAGAGACCAAGGTATGGCCATTACCAATATGGACATTAAACCCTTCGGCATTTGAGCGTGGTGTCACCGTAACTTTGGTGTAACCAGAAAGCTCATTAATCAACTTTTCATGCTGATCTCGTAGGTCATTATGAGGCCCAGGAGTTCGCATCATTAAACGCTGAACATCACGGATCTCGTACGCAAGTTGGTTAACTCGCTCGATACCCATATCTAATTTTTTATTGGTAGAATCAGACTGTTGACGAACTGTTTCATGAAATTCATTCAAGGTTTTAGTTACAAGCCCTGCTTTCTCTAACACGACCTTACGCGCACCCACATCATTTGGGGTATCGGCGAGAGTCTTAACGGAATCAAACCATTCGTTGAGGTTTTCTGGAATCTTCTTTGAAGCGACCGACGACAACATGCTCGACAGCATATCGAGGTTGGCTTCGGTATCGCCTTTGTTGGCGGCATTGGTTGTCGATAAGTTAAGTTCTTTGACGGCAAACTGATCCCAAGAGCGGCGAACATTTTCCACATGTACCCCCATACCGTAGGATTGCCCACCGTACTGGCGCGGGTCATTCACACCTTGAATCACAGACTGGCGGCTATAGCCCTCTGTGTTAGCGTTAGAAATGTTATGACCTGTGGTGTTGAGCTGTCTCTGAGCCGTAAGAACACTTTGTGCCCCTACATTCAGAAGATCCGACGCCATAATGCCCCCAAAAAACTTAACAAAACCAGAATGAACTGATTAACTACAACCGTATATTACTAAGATAATTGCAATATATGTGCCAACAAAAACAATAGGAAATTAAAAGACGATAATTTATTGAAGTGTAAGGAGATAACTATGGATTACGCGTAAGAACTGAAGGGGCGGAGAAGAAAAGAGCCTGCCAGTAGCAAGCTCTCTATGTTGATTTATGATGCTAGTTCATCTCATCAATCTTGGCTTTAACTCGTAAAACCTTGTCTGCATAGTTAGGGTCAGTTGCGTAACCAGCCTGATGAATACCTTTGATGAAATTCTCTGAATTGCCTTGATGCTGTAGCGCCGTTTCGTATCTTGGATTTTCGTTCAAGAACTTCACGTAATCATTAAAGCTATCTTCGAAATTAGAGTAAGAACGGAAGGAAGCTGACTCTTTAACGGCGGTTTTGCCATGGAACTCAAGAGTTTGAGTCGCGACCTTATCGCCCTTCCAACTTCTATCTGCTTTGATGTTAAATAAGTTATTGCTGTTGCCCAAAGAGTTCTTAACCATTTTAGAACCCCAACCCGTTTCAAGGGCAGCTTGTGCCAATAGAAGAGACGAGTCCACACCAAGCGCACTTGCCGCTTTTTCCGCGTAAGGCTTCATTGAGGTCACAAACGATTCTGGAGAATCAAAGGATACTGGCTGTTTTGCTGCTTGCGCAGGTTGAACGTCTGACGCTCGCTCTTCCGAACGGCCTGAATATTGCGGTCTTTGCAATGAAGCATCAAAGCCTTCACTGCGAACCTTCTCTTCAGACGTATCGCTTGCTTGGCCAGCGCTTAGTTGAGCCACGATCATATCTGCAAGACCTAATGAACCTGAAGCGCTTAACTCACTCGCCATTTGGTCATCTTGCATCTGACGATAGAACTGCTCGTTCTGGCTGTTCAACATATCCGACTTAAAGCTCGAGTTAGCATCGCGCATTGACTTAAACAACATCGAGGTGAAAATCGATTCAAACTGTTTTGCCGCCGCGGTTAATGCTTCTTTCTCGCTACCTTCTTCACCGTTTACCGCTTGTTGACGAAGGCGGTCTAGGCTACCGATATCGTGAATAAAGCCGATGTCATTGTTATTCTTAATCATGCTTTATTCCTTAGATAATGATCAATTGGCCTTCAATCGCACCCGCTTGTTTCAGTGCTTGAAGGATTGCCATTAAATCAGAAGGTGCAGCGCCCACTTCATTGACTGCGCGTACCAAATCGTCCAGCGTTAGGCCAGGTTCAAATTTGAACATCTTACCATCGCCTTCCGTGATTTCGATATCAGAATCAGGGACCACTACCGTTTGGCCACCAGAGAATGCATTCGGTTGGCTTACGTTTAGATTTTCTTTAATTGCAACCGTCATACCACCGTGGGTGACCGCCGCCGCTTTTAGGCGAACGTGCTTACCAACCACAATCGTACCTGTACGAGAGTTGACGATGATTTTTGCAGAGCCTTCAGCAGGGTCGAACTCGATGTTTTCGATAGCCGACAAGAATGCTACACGCTGGCTGATTTCACGCGGTGCACGAACTTTTACTGAAGTTGCGTCTACCGCTGAAGCCATTTGTGGGCCTAGGAAATTATTAACCGCATCAGCCATACGCTGAGCCGTTGTGAAATCTGATTGGATTAGGTTGAAGGTGATGTAGTCACCACGACCGAATGGCGTTGGGATCTCTTGTTCAACCGTCGCACCGCTAGAGATGATACCAACGTTAGGGTTGTTACCGACAATCTTAGAACCGTCGTTACCTTGTGCACTAAAGCCACTTACCACCAAGTTACCCTGCGCGACCGCATACACTTGACCGTCTAGACCTTTCAAGAAGGTCTGTAGCAAGGTACCACCACGAAGGCTTTTTGCTGAACCGATAGAAGAAACGGTTACGTCAACTTCTTGGCCTTGCTTAGAGAATGCTGGCAGTTCAGCAGTCACAATAACAGCCGCGACGTTTTTGGTTTTTGGCTTAGTGCCGGGCGGCAATTGGATGCCAAAATTTTGCAGCATTGCGTTAAATGTTTGATCGGTAAAGGGAGTTGTCTCACCAGTACCCGGCAAGCCCGTGACCAAACCATAACCGACAAGTTGGTTACTACGAACACCCGCCACTTTTGCCACGTCTTTGATTCGCGCAGCATGGGCACTGGTGGCAAGAAATAGCATGCCGAATAGTACGAGTGTCAGTTTTTTCATTGAGTAACCTGTCTGTATTGCTTTAATTTATAATAGCTTAGCTAAATGTGGCTGAGTGATAGAGGCTGTCAGTATGTCGTCGTCCTATCAAGCTCTACAGAGATACATTAAAGAATCGTGCCAAGAATCCAGGCTCTTGCATATCTTTCTGTACGCCAGTCCCTGAGTACTGAATTCGTGCGTTAGAAACACGGTTTGAAGCAATGGTATTTTCGAAGTCAATATCGTCTGGACGGATGGTACCGCTTAGGCGGATGTACTCATCGCCGGTGTTCAGTGTCATCCACTTCTCACCACGAACCACTAGGTTGCCATTGGCTAATACTTCGATCACTTCTACGGTGATATAGCCGCTGATGCTGTTACTTTGGTTGGCTGATGCATCACCAGCGAAGGTATTGGTGTTGCTCAGATCGTAAGAGAAGTTGTACTTATCGATCGTCAGCTCTTGACCACCAACAGCCAGCGGCTCCATCGATGCATCATTCGACTTAGACATGTCTGCGTTGGCTTTTTTGGTCGCTCGAGTACTCTCATCTAGCGCTACAGTGATGATGTCACCAATACCACGAGGCTTTGAGTCGTCATACATGCTGCCAATGTGGTTCACATTAAACAGTGAGCCCGTTGCCGCTGCATAATGCTCTGGCTTCTGCTTGGGGTTGATTGGCGCCCATGCAGGGTCACCAGCAATTGGATCGGTTCGCCCACGAAGCGTGTCGATAATTCCTGAACTTTCTTCTGCCGACTTATCGCCTTCAACCGCATCAACCACTGTGGTCGCGTTCTCTTGTGCTGGCGTCTCAATTGGATCCAGTACTGTACAACCAGTCATCGAAGCTAACAGGGCTAAACAAAAAATACGTTTCATGGCGATATACTCTCAGCAGGCAGTGGTAAATGGGTCAATTAGCAAAAACAGATAGATTAATTAAAAAAGTAAACGGCGAATAAACCAATTACAGCTGTTGGTTAACAAAGCTCATCATCTTGTCTACTGACGAGATAACTTTCGAATTCATTTCGTATACACGCTGAGCTTCAATCATGTTTACCAGCTCTTCGGTTACGTTTACGTTCGATGTTTCTAGCATCGATTGGCGGATGTTACCCAGGCCATCAAAACCCGGTACACCCTCTTGTGGGTCGCCACTCGCGCCAGTTGGCAAGTAAAGGTTTTGACCTACTGGCTCTAGACCACCTGGGTTTACAAAGTCAGTAATGGTAATTTGACCAACCACGACGTTGTTTTGCTCGCCACGTAGACGAACCGATACTTCACCGTCGTTACCAACCGTTACCGAGATCGCGTCTTCAGGAATCACAATTTCTGGTTGTAGAGGATAACCTTGGCCCGACGTTACGATCGCGCCTTCACCGTTCAGTGTGAACTGACCATTGCGGCTGTAACCTGTTTCACCGTCTGGCATTTCAACTTGGAAGAAACCGTCGCCTTCAATCATCATGTCTAGGCTGTTAGATGTCGTTTGTGCGTTACCGTGAGTGTGCACTTTTTGAGTCGCGACGACCTTAGAACCGGCACCCAGCATCAAACCACTTGGCAGCTCAGTATTCTGAGACGATTGACCACCCGGTTGATTAATATTCTGGTAGAACAGATCTTCAAATACCGCGCGGCTCTTTTTAAAACCAATGGTCGAGGCGTTGGCAAGGTTGTTCGAAATCGTTGAGATATTGGTTTGTTGGGCGTCTAAACCCGTTTTACTTACCCATAATGCTGGATGCATAGCAATGTCCTTTAAATTCTATTAGCTCATACGAAGCAGTGAATCAGACGACTTGTCCATTTCCTCTGCTGTGCTCATCATTTTGACCTGCATTTCAAACTGACGTTGTAAGTCAATTAGGCTGGTCATTTCACCTACGGCATTTACGTTACTGCCTTCGATAGCACCTTTTAGCAACGTTACCGCTGCATCTGCTTCGTATGCCTGATCTGGGTTTTTCGAACGGAATAGACCATTCGTGTCTTTAAACAAACTTTGGTTGTCTGGACGTACAAGCTTAATACGATCAACCACGGCCAATTCTTCAGCTGGAGCGCCTTGAGGAATCACCGAAATCGTACCGTCTGTACCAATTTCTACTTTGCTGATTGGGATTGGCAGCGTGATTGGTGCATCGTTTTCACCAAGCACTAAGTGACCGCTTGCGTTGGTTAGTAAACCGTTTTGGTCAACCCTTAGGTTACCGTTACGTGTTAAACCTTCACGGCCAATATTGTCCATCACTGAAATCCAACCATCACCTTGAATGGTAACGTCTAGATCTCGGCCAGTAGTAACCACACTACCCTGAGCGAAATTATGACCCGGACGCTCTGTCATGCTGAAAACACGAGTAGGCATGCCTTCGCCATACGCTTGCATTGAACGTGCCTGTGCTAAATCAGCACGGAAACCCGTTGTACTTACGTTGGCAAGGTTGTTTGCACGTAGCTGCAAAGCTTGCATATTTTGCTTAGCGCCACTCATGGCAAGAAACAGTGCGCGATCCATAATTTTGCTCCAAAAATCATCTTCTGGGGCTAATAAAGCAAACACTGTGCCAATATTTTTAACTGTTATTTATCAATAATTTAAATAGAAAACGAACAAGAAGGGTGATCATCAAAGGATCATTGAGGAAGAATTGTTGCCAGTGGCATTACCGGGCGGCAATAGGGGCGGCAAATAAAAAGACAAACAACAATACCCAATTCAATAACATTGAATTGGGTATTCGCAGATGATTCAAACGCTTTAAACGATTAACGAATCTGAAGAATATTCTGTTGTAGCTGGTTGTGTACTTCTAGAGAACGCGAGTTCGCCTGGAAGTTACGTTGAGCAGAAATCAAATCAACCAGTTCTTGAGTCATATCGATGTTCGACTGCTCTAGCGAGCCGTTGTTGATGCTACCAAATGAACCTTTGTTCGATTCACCCCAGATCTTGTCACCAGAGTCGTTGGTAGAATCCCATTGAGTACCGCCTTTCTTATCCAGACCTTGCTCATTTGGTACACGAACCAAGCCTACACGGCCAAGCATCACGTTTTCACCATTTGAATAAGTACCTAGAACACTGCCGTACTCATCGAAATCGATTTTTGTTAAGAAACCTGTTGTCGCGCCATCTTCATCAAACTTAGTCAATTCAAACGGAGCGGCAAACTGAGTTGAAGAATCTAAACCAAACTTAAGCACTTGAGTTGGATCAGCACCGTTCAAGTCAATAGGGTTCGCACCAGCACCCAGTGGTTCCGAGTTAATCGGCTGACCATTGTTTAGGCTTGCTAACGTACCGTCATTGTTGAACTTCATTGTGTGACCAACATGACCTTGTGCATTCGTCGCATCACCACCAGTAATGTTGACCGGCTTCTCACCGTTCTCATCTGACATGGTGTAGTACGTTTGCCAAGTGTTTGGTTGAGTCTGATCTTTGAGGTAGTAAGTCGTTAACTTGTAAGACTGACCCATAGAATCGTATACCGTCGAAGACGTTGCACGGTTATAAGTATCAGCATCTTTGAAGTTAAATGCAGCCGGGTCTTTAAGATCACCGTTTGCAGGAAGGTTAACCCCTACTTCAATGTTTTCTGTCTGTTTTGGTTTACCAAACTCAGCAGGAATGTCGAGAGGCTTTGGCGCATAAGAAAGAACTTCCCCCGAGTTTGGATCAACATCGTAACCTAAAAGAAACTCATCATTAGCGGTAACCATGTAGTTGTCTTTGTTTAGGTGAAATGCACCATTACGCGTTAATTCGTTAATCTCTGGCACCATGCGGTCTTTAGATACTGCAAAGAAACCTGTACCACTTACACGTAAGTCCATTGGGTTGTTCGTATAAATACTTGAACCTTCGTGGAACTGTTGCGCCACTTGGCTAGCTTGCGCACCGCCACCTGCCGTCGTTTTTGCGTTAGTGAACAACGAGCTTGAGTAAACATCACCAAACTCGGCACGAGACTCTTTAAAGCCAAATGTGTTCGCGTTCGCAATGTTGTTACTGGTTGTATTCAGGTCTAATTGTGCAGCGGATAGGCCGCTTAAAGCTACATATGACATTCCATTATTCTCCTAATCTATCTAGCTAGCATAGTCACTCAATAAAGAGCTACGCTTTACCAACTTCTAGTACTTCAGCAAGTCGTACTGGCGATGTGAAACCAGCCAGATTGAGTAGTACGTTGCCATCGCCCTTACCAAGAAGCACACTGTTCACGTTCGCATAACTGGAAACTTGGAACTCTGTGTTCTCGCCATCCAGCAAACCCGACGCTTTCACGTTGTATTTACCGGCCGGCAATGGGTTACCGTCTTCGTCTTTTCCGTCCCATTCAACACGTGTATCACCAGATGGTTTAGAGCCGATATCAAATGTGCGAACCAATTGGCCAACTTCGTTCTCAACACGGACCATTACATTGTCCATTGCCTGAGGAAGCTTAACCATTGCCGCCATACCGCCATCACCGGGTTTTACACCTGCCGCACCAGGAACCAATACATCACGCCCAACTAAAGAGGAGGCCTGAAGAGCTTGGTTAGAGGTCATTGATGAATTCAAGCTTTCAAACTGTGTATTCATTTTGCCAATGCCATCTACGGTCGCAAATGAAGCCATTTGCGCAATCATCTGGTCATTGCTAACCGGCTTGAAAGGGTCTTGTTGTGCTAGTTGCTTAGTCAACAAAGATAAGAAGTCTTCTTGTTTAAGATCCTGCTTACCTGTTGTTTCGTCGGGCTTTTTAGCGCCATCTTGAAGACTCTTCAGCTGGTCAACATAGGACAAGCCGCTTTGACCAACATTGTTGTTGATTCCAGCCATGTGCTACCTCCTTATCCTTATTGACCCATCTGCAGCGTACGCAGCAGCATTTGTTTACTCGAGTCAGCAACCTGTACGTTTGTTTGGTACGCACGTGATGCCGAAATCATGTTTGCCATTTCTTCCATAACGTTGACATTAGGCTTGTAGATATAGCCTTCGTTGTTCGCTAATGGGTGATCCGGGTTGTACTCCGCGCTTAGCGGCTTATCGCTTTCCACAATACCTAATACTTTCACAGGCACAGTGTGACCACTGTTGCGTGCTTTATTTAACTCAGCGCCGAACACTGCGTGACGAGCCTTGTAAGTTTCTTCAGCAGAACTACTTACACTGTCCGCGTTCGCAAGGTTGCTCGAGGTCGTATTTAGACGAACAGATTCAGCACTCATCGCAGAACCAGTCACATTGAATACATTGAATAAACTCATCTAATTATTCCCCTTTAATCGCTTTAGTTAAATTCTTGAACTTACTTCCTAAGAAGTCGAGAGAGGCTTGATGCCTAATTTGGTTTTGCATGAAAAGGTTTCTTTCCAAATCCAAATCAACCGTGTTGCCATCTCCTGTATCAGGTTGGGTAGGAATGCGATACTTCGTTTCCCCGTTCACCGTTGTTGAGGCAGAAATGTGCCGACCATCTGTACGGCTAAGACCAATGCTTGCCCCAGAACTTGCCGCTTGCAGCGATTTCTTAAAGTCTAATCCCTTTGCTTTATACCCAGGCGTGTTTGCTTGCGCGATATTGGTGGAAAGCACCTCAGCGTTACGCTCACGTACACCAACTGTGTGCTGGTGAATGCCCAAAGCATTGTCAAAAGAAATAGCCATGTAAACCTCAACTCAAGAACTGACTGTTATGAAATAACCAAAGCAATATATATACCAACTTTTGAAACAAGGCGGTCTATCAATGCTTTTACAGGTTACTCGTGGGTAAACTTGCAATAAACAAGCCAAAAAATAGAGTAAATTGGAATGTCACTCTGACTTAAAGATATAGCTTAAGCAGGAAAAAGAAAACCCAGCACTTGGCTGGGTTTTAAATTTAGACGGTAACCTTACACCTAATATCGGTGCCGCTCGTTACTTTAATTTGTAGATGATGCCTGGATTACAGCGAACCATTTCAAAACGATCGGTTAAGCCTGTTAACGATTCAGACGCGCCCAATAGTAAGTACCCACCAGGGTTCAGGCTATTTGCCATCTGGTTAAGTACCTTTGACTTCATATCAGGCGAGAAGTAAATCAGCACGTTACGACAGAAAATAATGTCGAACTTGCCTAACAATGCATAGCTGTCCATCAGGTTCTGAGGGCGGAAGTTCACCATGCGCTTGACGTTATCTTTCACTTTCATACGGCCATCGCCCGCATCTTCAAAGAAAGTACGACGGCGCTCTGGAGAAAGTCCACGTCCCAATGCAAGGTTGTCGTAAGCGCCAGTGCGGCACATATCCAACATACTTGCTGAGATGTCAGTTGCGGTAATCGATACATTTGGCAGCATACCTGGCTTACGAGCTTGAGTTTCAAGAATCGTCATTGCCATTGAGTATGCTTCTTGGCCTGAAGAGCTTGCCGCAGACCAAATCTTAATAGGACGTTTATTTGCCGCTATTTCCGGTAGAAGCTTATCCGCAAGCACAGCAAACGGGTAAGTATCACGGAACCAAAGTGTCTCGTTCGTCGTCATGGCATCGACAGCAGCCACACGCAGCTCACGGTTTCGACCTGTTACTACATCTCTCAACAAATCAGACAAAGAAGCTAACTTAAACTTCGTTACTAATGGGCTTAGACGACTGCGCACTAAATACTGCTTGCTGTCACCTAATACAATGCCACATTGAGATTCTAAGAAACGGCTGAAATCGCGATACTCTTGATCACTTATTGTTATAGCAGTCATTAATGTCTCTTTTAGTTAGTTAACGCAGCTTTTACAGCTGCACCAAGCTCATCTGGGTTGAATTTAGCGATGAAGGAGTTAGCTCCAACACGCTCAACCATGGCTTGGTTAAATACACCACTCAACGATGAGTGTAAAATTACGTATAAATCTTTAAGTTCGGCGTGACGACGAATCTCAGCAGTCAGCGTGTATCCATCCATTTCTGGCATTTCGATATCAGAAATCACCAATGAAATCTGATCGTAAATACTGCCTTCTGATGACATCTGCATCAGCTTCTCATAGGCTTCTTTACCATCCTTCACCGAGATAACTTCAAAACCAATCGACTCAATAGCACGCTGAACCTGCTTACGAGCAACGGTCGAGTCATCAGCAATCAAGATGCGGCGAACCAGTTCTTTCTCTTGTTCTACTTTCGCAATATCTTCAGCAATCTTGCTGTCCATTGTTTCATCAACAGGAGAAATTTCTGCAAGGATCTTCTCAACATCAAGAATTTCTACCAATTCATTATCAATGTTGGTTACCGCTGTCAGGTAGTTAGCTCTACCTGCGCCATCTGGCGGCGGAAGAATCGATTCCCAGTGCATGTTAATAATGCGCTCAACTGAACTTACCAAGAAACCTTGAATGGTTCGGTTAAACTCAGAGATAACCACAAAACACTTTTCAATATCCGTTGTAGGACGGCCACCAATCGCTAAGCTCAAGTCGATCACAGAGATCGTTTGGCCACGAATGTGTGCTACACCTTTAACCAGTGGGTTCAAGTTTGGCATCTTTGTCAGCTTAGGACATTGCAGCACTTCTTTTACTTTAAAGACATTAATGCCGTAACGCTGACGCCCCATTAGGCGAAAGGTTAGTAATTCTAATCGGTTTTGACCGACGAGTTGCGTACGCTGATTCACCGAATCAAGAATACCCGTCATGAGCTCATCTCCATATCAAACTTTTTTGTATAAAAAGTGTTAGTCTACTGCAGGCTACGAACCACCAGAGAAACAGAATGACGTATTATAAAGCAAATTTGCCACCTCTTTCCATAGCAATGTGTAGAGCTACTTTTAAAACTGTCGCTAAGTTTATCGGCATTTTATCAATATTGTTTAGTTTTTTTGTACAAGCTGCGACCCCAGAACAAATTGAGATGATTCAGTCTGCAGCGGAGCAACATATCCTTGATACAGTTGAGCAGCCACAAGGTGGCGAACTCTTTGTTAATTCAGCAAATGTTGACTCAAGAATCAAAGCGACAGACTGCCCAGTGCCTTTAGAGACCAGCGCTTCAACGACCACCAATACCCGCAGCAGTATTACGGTTTTAGTGCAATGTGTTCCTGATGAGTGGCGAGTTTATGTACCGGTGCGCCTTTCGATGTCGGTGCCTCTTGTCACCACCACTCGCTCACTCGCGAGAGGCGAAATCGTCGGTCAATACGATGTTACCACCGCTATGATTTCTCTTAACAAGTTTCGTCGCCAAGGTTTCACAGCTCCACATCAGGTCATCGGCGCTAAGGTAAAAAAGAACCTAAGACCGGGCGATGTTGTAGAAAGAGGTGATATCTGTGTCGTGTGCCGAAACGAGAAGGTTATCATACAGGCAGTAAAAGGTGGCATGACCATTACCACCAAAGGAACTGCGCTTACCGATGGCTCTATGGGTGATCAAGTAAGAGTGAAAAATGACAAATCACAGCGTATAATTGAAGGAATTGTTACCAGCATGTCTGAAGTCACGGTTTACTTTTAACTCTTTACTTCTAAATTGACGGTATCGTTAGCGATTTCAGCCTCAACTCTAACGCCAAATATAGCGGCTGCGGTGTTTGGTCCCTTTTCGACTATTGAGCTAAAAATTGCTAAAGTATTCGAACCCTTGGTCGATATTGACTGTACAGGTTCCCATTTTTGAAGAAAAAGGCTTAACTATGGCAGGCATTGATAATATTCGTTCAGGGCAAACCCTAACGACCACTAACCGATCAGCAGTACGCTCTGATTCTAGTTCTGAGGCATCACGCTCTGATGTATCAACTAAATCGCCAGCAAGCAAAGATGCGGTTTCACTGAGCCAACAAGGCAAAGCGATTGGTCAGCTCCACCAAGATATGGCAGCACAGCCAAGCTTTGATTCTGTGAAAGTAGCAGCGATCAAAGAAGCAATTGCGAACGGTTCATACACTGTCGATCCAGAAAAACTGGCAGACAACATGATCAAGTTCGAAGATGAATTAAAAGGTCTTTAAGCCAGCACTCACTTTTAATTGAAGTGATTATCTTAAAGCACACGAGGTTATGAATAGGTTTACGTTATGGCGGCACTAGCAGATTTAGTTAATTTTCAACTTCAAAATGCCAAAGCCTTATCTGAATTATTAAGTTCAGAGAAAACCGCTATTACGAGCCGACAATCAAACGATATTGAGCGAATCGCCAAAGAAAAAGTGGTCCTAGTTGAACAACTAAGATCAACCGATCAGCGAATCGCAGCCCATACCAATATCTCAGAACTGACCGAGAACCCTGAACTTGCTCAGTTAGTCAGCAAGATCCAGTCCATAGTGCACGATTGCCAGCAAGCGAACCTTGTGAATGGCGAAGCCTTGAATCGAGCGCACCTTAGCTTCAAAAAACTCAGCAATATGATGCAGCAAAGTCACGGTAAAATTGGCATGACCTACAATGCCGGCGGTCAAACGCATACGATTTCTACGCTGGGAACCAACGTAAAAGCATAGTTAAGCCCCCACTATTCAATAATATCTTTAGTCACCTTCCTGCTTGTATCTGTATCTGTATCTGTATCTGTATCTCAGCTTATCCTTAGCATGACATCCGTCAAAGCTCCCACTAGGTCGGTAAATGTGCCAAACGAATCAATAAATAATCGAGTAGGAGGAGG
>NZ_JBFRTN010000142.1:10812-12275 GCF_041474095.1 Vibrio sp. 10N.222.54.A3 | reverse complement strand
TCAATAAAAATGACAAAAAAGAGCTAACCAACCTCGCAGCTCGCTTCTTAAGCTGGTCTACAGGTAGTGAAACGTTTAATGACTTCGAGGTAGTGGGAAAACCTAGCCAGCACTTTGGTTTTGTAAGCTTAAGAATGGCTTCTAATCACGGGGTTAAACGAGGCCAAGTATCTAAAGAGGTAATGTCATTACTCACTGCAGATCAACGAAAGGTACTGGAACAGGCTGCCAAAAGTAATATTGATGAGTTTAATCGTTTTATCGAGCAACGCGGAAACCTAATGCGCAACTTAGAAGTCGCACAAAATGGTCAGTCGATTGAGACCGAAAATGTACTCAGATATGGTCGTGAGGTCGGAAAGGTTGAAGCCAGCATGACCTGGAGCCAAGCGATGGCCATGCTCAAAGTACGAGCATCATTAACAGATGAACAGTCTCAATCTCTACTCAGTATTCGCAACAAATATACCGCAGTTGGCGATCAAAACTTACCGAAAAATAGTGTAGAGCGAGGTCGCCAGCTTTACTCACAATGTAGCTTGTGTCATTCAGACAGCTCGACCACTGCTCCCAATTTGAATTCAATTGTTGGTCGTAAAGTGGCTTCAGATGACAGCTATAACAACTACTCTAAAGCCATCCTCGATTTTTCTGGCAGCCATAAGGTTTGGACGGAACCCTTGCTAAAGCAATTTATTGCATCACCTAAAACTCTGATTCCAGGCACATATATGGGGTTCTCAGGCTTACGAAATACTCAGGATCAACAAGCGTTAGTCGACTATCTAAGTTCGTTAAATTAGCTGTTTGGGGCGAATTCAAAGAGCCAAACTCATTGAAGATCCGATAGCGAATACGCCAAAGTGTGCGGCGTATTCGCTTAACTATTTTGGCGGAAAGTGAAGGTCTTTCACACTCACCTCTCATAAGCCGATAACCGAGCCATCCCCTTAAAGCGACTCTAGAACTTTCCGCCATTTACCCATTCTGCTTTTGGTGGCACGGGCTCTTGGTTTACCCATATCTCTTTAATTTGGCCGCCCTCAACTCGGAATAGATCAAAACGCGCAACCTCGAGACCATTATCAATAACTCGGCTGTAAGCTGCTACGAAGTTACCTTGACCGACAATCTTGAACACTTGGTCATAGCCACCAATATAGCTATCTAAAGGGCTCACATCTGAGGCTTGATAAACGGCTAGCTCTTCGTGCTGGAGATACTTTGATAGCTTGTCTTTCTGCCCTAGTACCATGACATCACATAAAAAATCACGGATAAGGTTCTTATTCTCTTCTGTTTTACCTAGGTCAGTATGATTGATTGGCCCTTGCAGTCGACCTTCCCCTTCCGTTGGTTGAGCTTCGAAGGCAGAAATCACATCCCAATGTTCAATAATTTTATCGTCATTATCGGTATCGAATAGATCCGTAGTCACCCACTTATATTCGCCATTATTAATA
>NZ_JBFRTN010000142.1:9613-10135 GCF_041474095.1 Vibrio sp. 10N.222.54.A3 | reverse complement strand
TATTCGCCATTATTAATATCTTGGAATGCTTGGACAAACACGAATTGGCCATCGACGATTGAGCGTATGATCTTTATGTCTCTAACAGGGCAGCGTTTTAAGAAGGGTTCGAAGAACTCAACAAAACCATCAATACCGTTGCGAACCCCAGTGCTATGTTGAGTATAACGTTGACCGGTGTACTTCGTTACCGCCTCTAATGCATGACCATCTCGGATACCTTCCATATACAGATTAGTCGCATTCGCTAGCTTATTGCTCATAAATAGTTTCTCCAAACTTAATAGTGCCAAAGTACGTTATTTGGCTCGTACACTGAAACTCAGAACTAGATTGTCTCAGGTGTCCTTTTAACTGTCGGATTGTTGAATAGGCTCTTCGCGTCGCTATTCAAAACCAAGTTAAGCTCGATATACGTCTACAGCATATCGAGCCTTTACAACCTAATTGGTCACTGTGGTTACTGTTTGGCGTGATAAGCTTTAGATACTGCGTAGCTATCCTCAAACCAGTTCCAACTCT
>NZ_JBFRTN010000142.1:7350-8863 GCF_041474095.1 Vibrio sp. 10N.222.54.A3 | reverse complement strand
CAAACCAGTTCCAACTCTTCACTTTGCCATCTTCAACCTGAACTCGAACCGCCCAGCTGAATTTACCCGTGTCTACACCAGATTCATTCGCAATGGCACTCATGCTGCCCATGAATACTGCTTGGTCGCCGTTTACAAAACTATAGTCTGTTGACCAGCTTGTGACTTTCAAACCTGCGCCAAATAGAGGAAAGAAAGTGTTGAGCACTTTTTCTTTTGACTCCCAGTTACCGATCCAAGGGATGTCGGCGTCACCTTCGTTGTGCCAGACAAAATCATCGGCCATTAATGACTCGAGTTTTGCCATATCACCTGAGCCTGCCGCCCATAAGAATGCTTGAGCCGTTTCTAGTGTCTTTGCTGAATCGACTGCTTTTGTTTCATCTGCAAAGGCTGGAGTGAATTGAAAGAAAGCCAGAAGACTCGCTAGACCGATAAGTAGATTTTTCTTTAACATTTTCTTTCTCCTGATTGTCAATTTTGAAGCTCAATGCGTGGGAGATTAAAAGTGCCATCAGTGCATGCTTTGAACTTCAGTTCTGTTTGTTGCCTTGTTGAGATAACTATAGCTGTGCTAAATTTTTGGTAAACTCACTAATTGAACACGTTGGATATGCGCAAATGCACAACATAAGATGGGATGACCTACAATATGTTCTAACAGTGGCGAATGAAGGATCCCTGTCGGCCGCGGCAAGAGCACTTGGTGTAAACCACAGCACCGTTTTACGTCGTATTGACACCTTTGAGTATCGTCACAAATTACGAATTTTCCACAAACTTCCTACCGGATACAAACTAACGGTTGAAGGACAAAAGCTTCTGGAGTCAGCTCTCGCTATCGAATCCACAGTAAGAGAATTGGAACACAAGGTTTTTGGACAGGAATTGAAGCTAGAAGGAACGCTAAGAATAACGACGACCGACGCCTTATCTCGTCTCATTCTGGGTACTCATTTGGCTGCTTTTCATCGGCTTTATCCAAAAATTCAGTTAGAACTCAGCCTCACATCTCGTCAATTGGATATTTCGCACCTAGATGCAGATATCGCGATTCGCCCGGCAAATGAGTTGCCAGCCCATTTGGTTGGGACCAAGTTAAGTAAAATTGCGTTTGGTGTTTACGGATCGCCAGAATATATAAATGGCCTTAAGAGTAAGCACCCCTTAAAGTCTGCTTCTTGGTTAATGATGCATAGAGGCAGTGCTTCGCTACAGGTTTCTGAACTGATTTCAGAAGACAAAATTGTCATGAAAGCCGACTCTTTTGAGCCCCTGATCATCGCCGCTGAAAATCAGATGGGGTTAGCCTACTTACCCTGCTTTTTAGGTAACAGTGAGGGAACTCTGCAAAGAGTAGATATGGAAGTGATGCACCAAAATACAGACCTATGGATGATGACTCATAAAGATTTAGAAGATTCAGCCAGAATAAAAGCATTTTTTAATTTTATGAAAGGCGCAATCAAATCAGACCATAATCGGTTGGCCGGATTTGATTATTAGCGAACGA
>NZ_JBFRTN010000142.1:1748-6575 GCF_041474095.1 Vibrio sp. 10N.222.54.A3 | reverse complement strand
TTTGATTATTAGCGAACGAGTGCCGGCTCTTCACCATTAGGCTTACGAACAAAATGACACAAAGCCCACAGCACAAACAAAGTCACAGTCAGCTCCCAAGCGCGTAGGAAGGTACTTTTCAACCCTAAATTGCTACTGGTCATGTACAACTGAATCGGCAGCATAGTCGCCAATAACGCATCGGCATGAATGTCTCTGGCTGAACCTTTCGCTTTGGCCATTGATGCGGTGATCATAAAGGCAAATAAACCCAACACTATGGTGTAGTAACCGAATGTAGACTGATGCCCTGCCATCAACAAGGTGAACACCGCGGCTACTGCACAGCCGCCTACTTGAGTTTGAAAACGGCGGTCAACCACGTCGATAAAGCTTTTGTGTGTGGTTTGGGTTGCAGCAGCAATCACTGGCACCATGCAGAACGTTGCAGAGATGATGTCGACAATCATCAAGAATGCCAAACCAAGACCAATCAACGCGAGTGAAATTGCTCTGTTCTCAAATGTGACAGGCTGTTCTTTAAATACAGGAGGCTTGCTTCCTTGCTCAACAGGGAACAGAGCCACCATGGTTTTTGCTACTACCATGGTAATCAACATGGATAACAAAATTTCATGAATACGCATCGGCATATCCATGGTGGTGTGCTGAGCAAACACGACAATCAAAATCCAGTTGAAAGTTGGCATCAACATTTGACCTTTCTTTGCCGGTGTAGTAGCTCGACGACGCATAAAATCGAAGAAGAACAGGCTAATGGTCCACACCACAAACGGATGCTGTGAAAATATCTCAGTCACCACCAGCGCTGTACTTGCAGCCAATAAAGTGGGTGACAAAGTACGGATCAGGCCAAGCCAAGAGTAATCTTTATTCTTGGTCATGATGATGGTTGGATACAACGCCAGATAAACGGGAGAGTCTAGGTTTAGTAGCTTTCCCAACACCATACAAATCGTCACAGTAAGTGCGACGCGCAGCGCTTCATTACGTTGAGACTGACCCTGTGCAGTGTTTTCGAATGTCCACATAGTCATCTCCTACTAATAGATGTAGCGAAATGTTGAAACCAAGTGAATCCAAGCCGAGCCAATAACGTGCATTATTGGGTTACCGCTTTCAACAATCACACTCGCTCGTGAACCTGAGATCATCGAAGGATCCAGTTCGTTAACGGTAATGCGGGTACGTACTTTCTGTTGCTCACGGATCCAACGCGTATCATTAGTCACGCTAGACAGCTTGCCATTGGCATTATTGGTGTCGTAAATCGCACGCTCTTGGCTACTCACTTCACCCGTAAAGACTTTGCCCGGTAGCGCATCAAAAGAGACCAAAACTTCGCGGCCATTAGTAAGCTTATCAATGCCTTTCTCATTGAAGTCTGCACTGATCCACGCATGAGCTTCGTCCACCAGCAGCAATGATGAAGTGCCTTGAGTGATATAACTGCCCGATTGCAATTGTAAGTTGGTCACGACACCTTCCGTTTGCGCGACGACTTGAGTGTGGCCTAAATCCAGTTCCGCACTGGCAAGTTTTGCTTCTGCTAATTCAATGGCCGCTGTGCGGTCTTGGGTCGATAACTCAACCTCAATGCGTTTCACTTCCGCGTTCGCAGCTTCAACCGCACTACTCGCAACTTGTGTATTGGTGATTGCATCATCAAGATCTTGTTCAGTCGCAAGCCCTTTGTTACGCAGTTTTTGGTTACGTGCGAGTTTCTGTTTCGCGTTGTGATATTCGAATTCTCGTTGGCTTTGTGTTTGTTTCGCTGCTGCTAATTGCTGCCATTTCGCTGAGTCAGAATCACGCGCTTGATGCAGTTCGGCTTGCGCTTGTGCCACTTTCAATTGGTAGCTACTGGCATCGATAGCAAATAATGGCTGACCTTTTTCAACCAACTCGCCATTACTAACCATGACATCGGTAATCACACCGGACACTTCTGGCGCAATGGTCGCCACGTTACGATACAAAGTCGCTTGAGTGGTGAAAGGGGAAACATTATCTGAGGTGACTAAAAAAGCGGAGAACAATGCTGCCGCTGAAAAAACAGTGTAAATCGCGTATCTATAAAAATTTTCGTTCATGCTTGTGCCTAGTTTTCATTCGTTATAAAGCGCCGCGCTCACGGCTTATTCGATTCTCTTTTCTACGAAAACTAGGTTATAACCATTTACAATTGGAAAATATAGCCAATAAAAGAAGTATGGATTCCACATTTGGAAAGGTTGATGATTTGTACCGATTTCGCTCAGTGGTTGAGCAAAAAGGTCAGATAAGGGTGTATTGAAACGTTAGAATTCCGTTCATCCCCTTTCCTTCCCTACGCTCAATAAAAGATTGAAGAAGTAAGCCGTACCCAGTTACATTCCATTAGATTACTGAATTTGAACTAGCTTCTTATGGTTAAAATGCCTATTGTACAAACCATAAAATTATAAAGACTCGCGGCCTTTGCCACAGAGACTCTCCATTTAAAGCGAAAAGACTTACTATGAATTTTGATATCAATGCACTGAAACACCACCAACTGGTCGAAGATGGTCAATTAGAAGGGTATTACATTCATCAGCCTGTGCAAGGCAGTCAACCAGATGACAAAGCCGTTTTAGAAGAGCGCCAAGCGCTGGAAAGCCAAGGATATAAGGTGGTTCAGGTTAAAGCGAAAGGCGGAACAACTACGTTTGCCGAGGCTATGCAAGAACTTGCGAAGAAGACAGGCCACCAGCCTAAATAGTAAGTGACTTGGTAAACCAATATGATCATCGAGAAAGCACCCTACCGACTATTGAGTCAGCTGGGTGCTTTTTTATTGACGGCCTTTAACTGACTAATCTTGTTAACTGACCTAAGTTACTGACTCAGCTGACTGAACTTCGGCAAGCTTTTCACAAACTTCTGGTGTACATCCATATAAGTTTGCATATAGATTTCATCGATATTGTCACCACTCGGGAAGCTGGATGAGAAATCTACGTGGTTGCGGTCAATCGACAATTTAGCCGCCTCGACAATATGAGCAATGAACATTCGAGGATCTTCCAAGCCGATAGAGATACGCATTGTCGTCGGTTTGATACCGGCTTCATTGAGCGCTTCATCACTGAGTTCTGAGTGCGTAGTCAGTGCTGGACACAGCGCCACTGTATTGGTTTGCCCTAAACTTACTTGCATGCCGATAGCGGGCTCAAGCATGTCGAAGAACTGTTTGAAGCCATCTCGATTGATTGGCGCACGGTCGCCATTGCCTTCCATATCGATAGTGAAAAGCGCCGCTGGTAGCCCCAAGTACATGTTGTTCTGGCAGTGTTCATAGTTATCACTATCTGGCAAAGCAGGACACGACACATTGATGTCTGGGTGAGCATCAAAGATCTTCGCGAGAGTCAGTGTATTAATCGTTTTTTGCACCACTCGCATCTCATACGTTTTCATACCATTGAGCACTTCAAACGCTTTATCTGCATCTAGGAATGCACCCTTAATGTAGTACACATTCCAAAACAGCGTTTCGTTCCATAGGATTTTGGCCTCATCACCGTTGGGCTTGGTGAAAGTGACCTCCTCTCCTTTTGGCACAAACATAGTCTCATTGCGACCAATCACAACCCCAGCAGTTGTGGTGCCAGAACCCGCCAGTTCTTTGGTGTAGGAGTGAATCACATAATCTGGTCTTTCCATCACATCGTCACGTTTTAGTACTGGGTGCAACAATGGTGTACCCACTGTTGAGTCAACAATCACATCCCAACCACGAGAGTGACCAGCTTTACTGATGCTAGCAACATCCAACACGTATCCATGCGGGTTACACGGTGACTCTAGGTAAACGTAGATTTTCTTACCTGCAGCGATGCGATCTGCGTATTTATCAGCAACCTCATCAAGGCGCGTCGCAAACTCATCACCGGAGTAACCATCCACCCACTCTACCGCGACATTCAGATTAGAAGGTTTTCCAAACCAATCTTCCAACAGCTGGTAAGAACCACCGTAGATATTGCGTGAAGCCAAAACAATGTCTTCATGCCCGAGCAAGTGGCTCAACAACCCATCAATAGCCGCCATACCCGAGTTAAAGTTCCATGCGAGGTATTCGTTGGCTCTAGAGCCTGCCTCGATATCAACCATATGGTTAGCCAGTGAAATCGAGGTTGGGTTAAGCAGTCGAGAATAAATATCGTGCAGCGGTTCTTTACCGTTGAACGCATCTTCAATCCATTCTGTACAGGCAAATAAATAGGTCGCAGTGCGCGTAATAACCGGGCTTGCCGAGAAGATAGCCGCCACATTATCGAAGATAGGATACGCGCCTTTAGACGCAAAGTTGCCATTATTGGTGGCAATGGATTGGTAAGTGGCACGCATCGGGTTTTGCAGGTTATCGAGGATCTTAGCGATCTGGAATGACAGGAAACGTTTGGCGTTAAACCAGGCGATTCGGTCACTCTTGTCGAGTTCTGAAAGTCCATCAACGGTCAATGCCCAAAGGTCGTGAGTCTTGGTATTGGCTTTGTACAGCGTCGTCGCCAGTTCGATAAGCGTGACGCCGTAATCACTGTTTGGATCGATACCAAAGTGCTTTGCTTGCTCAATCGCAAGGGCTTCTGCTTGTTCGTGTTTTGTGGTTTTACGCAGCGGGCTAAGTTGAGTTGAAGTATTCATAATTGCTAAGTCATTCCATGCTTGTTGTTCCTCCTTTAATTTTAGTTTTGGGCAGATGTTAAAAATTGCTATTTGCAAAGTAAGACATACACTTTGAGCAATAATATTGCCAAGCTAAACCCAATATTGATGGAATATGCCAATGGACGAGATCGA
>NZ_JBFRTN010000142.1:0-1037 GCF_041474095.1 Vibrio sp. 10N.222.54.A3 | reverse complement strand
TGCCAATGGACGAGATCGACAAGAAAATACTGGCTGAACTGCAAAGCAACGCTCGGCTCACCAATCAAGAGTTGGCCGATCGCGTGGCACTGTCGCCCTCTCCTTGCTTACGCCGAGTTCGAGCATTAGAGAAACAAGGGATAATTCGTGGTTACCACGCCAGTGTCGACCAAGAAGCGTGTGGCCTGCCAGTCAATGTGTTTGTGTTGGTGAAACTTGAAAAGCCGACAGAAGAGAACATGCGAGACTTTGAGCAGCACATTGAAGTGATTGACGAGGTGTTAGAGTGTTTTCTGATGACGGGCAATCACGACTACCTATTGCATGTAGTCAGTGAATCGCTAAAAAGCTACGAGCAGTTCATCCGTAAACAACTAACCCGCCTACCCAATATAGCTTCTATCGAATCCAGCTTCGCCTTTGGTCAGGTAAAAACAAAAACGAAGCTGCCAGTGAGATAATTAGAAACGACTTAATTTGTCTATATAGAAGACATTGGATAGTCATCTCCAATCATACAGATAAGAGCGCCACCAAAAGCTTTTTCGTAACGTATTTTTCCTGTCGCATCTGAGCTTTCTATACTCGAACTGCCGTCCACAATCTTATTAATTTCTTGTGCGACTTTTGTTGGTACCAACCAGATACAAGCTGCAACAGAGCAAGTGGATGATGACGATTCGCAACCTGTCTCGGAGCTTCCTCTTATCCAAAGACTATCCTTTTCCTTAAGCAGTAATTGCGTTGCTATGTAATCTGGGTGGTCGATGTACTGATCGCCACCTATCCATGTATCTTCATAAGGTAGGTACGGCCCTTTCCATGTGGATAAGCCCGGATTTGCAATTAAGTGATTGATGTTTAAGTAGCCGAAGTTCGTATCGGTATCGGAAGCAATAGGAGGCAGAGAGCCATTATCACGAGAATATTGCTCAGCGGCATCCAAAACAGTATTCAGTTGGCCGATTAGAAATTTTGCCTCGTCGACACGGGACATACGGTTCCCGAACTGGTTGTAGATAAAAAAAGGTTCATCG
>NZ_JBFRTN010000141.1:987-3543 GCF_041474095.1 Vibrio sp. 10N.222.54.A3 | reverse complement strand
CTCCTCCTACTCGATTTAGTGTCTGTCTCGTCCTGAAATGTGTTTTTACCTTCCCGCGCGCCTGCTTGGTCTATTTGAGGGCGTGGCCACACTTGTCGGCGTGGAACACTTTTAGATAATGCTGGTAGTAGTCATCAATGAGCTTGGCAGATTCACTTTCACCTAAAGATTTGAGTAACTCAATACCCACTTCACAAGTACACAAGTGGCCACTGTCTTGGTTGCGGCGCAAGGTGTATGAAGATTCGCTGGTAATATCGAGGTGAACTTGCGGAACGGCTTGTAACCACGAGCTCTTGTTAAGCATCTTCTTCGCTTCTTGCCATGTGCCATCCAAGATGATGAATAGCGGCTTACGGCTCTGGGCTTGGGTCATTACAGCTTGCTGGCACTCGACACTTTGATCACTTGGGAATAAAAGAAACGGTTGTCGTGTTTCATCGTCAAGCAGTGCGATGAGCTCCGCTGGTGGTGTTTTCCTTTGCCATACAATGGACTGACACTGATCAAGGGATTGCTGAAGCAGCTTCCCTGTATTGGTATCGCGTGACAGTTCATTCTCATGAGTGAGCAGTACAAGATCGATTTGGCTTGCGACACTAGGTATCAGGTGACAAATACATTGGTGAGTGAAGCTACAACCATGGCAAGCTTGTTGGTTACTCATGTTTACAACTTAACTCCACTTTGTGCGGGTGAGATACCATCAGCAAACAAAACCACGTCGCTGATATCAGCATCATCTGCAACTGGAGCGACACTTGGGTTTAGCGGGTAGCTGACACCAGAGTATGACAGTGTGTGTTTCGCCGGTGTTGCACCGCCGCCACTGACGTTGAAGATTAGATCCTGCCAGCCGTGGTTTTGCGATTTACCTAAGCGTATGTCGCCCTTAACCAGTGTCACCCGGCTATTGAAGCGCCAGTTATCTTGATGGTTTTCGAAAATCAGCAGGGTACAGCCACCAGAGCCACACCAATCGAGTTGGGCGAACAGCTCTTCTTTACCGTCGCCGTTGAGGTCGTAGGTTAACCAGCGGTATTTAGTGTCGTCAGGTGAGCTGTTGTTGATCTTAAAGTATTTGCGGATCGCTTGGTCGACTTTTGGATCAAGTTGATCACTGGAGTTCACCTGCTTTGCGGTTAGATCAACGTTAGCTTCGGTGTTTACTTGCGCTTGCGCACTCTTAGCTTCGAATAACACCAGACCGCCATTGGCAATTGGATAGACCACGTTGCCCACTTTCTCTTTTTCAGCGATTAGCTTGCCATTATCGAGTGTGAAGATGCGCTCGGAGATCAAATACTGTTGCTGGTGGCGAGTCATAACCACTTGTACCTGATTTTGGTTCAGTTGCTGCCAGAAGCCTTGTTCAACAATAGAAGGGTCTCCATTGCTGTATGAATAAGTCGTGATAGCACTGTGGTCATTGTTGAGTTCAAGGTTGATAGAGAACCCTGAGTTTTGCGTTGAGCTAGCGAAGTAGAGTCCGCTCCAGTCCAGCGTTGGATCTTGGTTAGAGACCGTCGCACAGCCATTGTAGTTACTGTCATTGAGGTTAAGCTTGGCATGCCATCCATAGATAGAATCGCTCATGCCGTCGCTACAGCTCTCTTTCGTAAGGTTGAGTTTGCCTTGTGCAGCTTTACCTTCTAATTGGTAGTCACGGCTGATCGATGTGGTGCGGCTTGATTCAATATCGAGGGTCTGTGGCTGTTCGCCCATCTTGGTGTATTTCAGCTGGTCTTTATCGAAGGTTGCTGACCAGAAGGGTTCATTACCAAATACTCGTGTTGAGCGCAGCGGTTGGACGCAGCGATCTGGGTTCTCTGCGGTTAGGATGTTCACTTGGTCAACCACGAAACGCGCTGTGAAATCTGCGTTATAACCCGTTTGGCTCGGCACGGTTAGGTGACCAATCAGCTCGCCATATAAGGCTTGGTAAGGTCTCGTTGAGAGCCCTTGTGCTTCTAACGCTAACTCTGGAGATAAGTCTAACCAGTATTGTTGTTGGCTACCGCAAGGAGTGAAGGTTCGGCTTTCATGGCCAACCACCACCTGACCACGCATGATGAAGGTTTGCGGTTGAATGCTCAGTGGCTCATCCAAGTTTGCTGGGGGCTGTTCAGGTTGTTGCGGCGTATCAGGTGCCGTAACACAGCCTTGTAGAGCGAACGCGACTAGCCATGTCACTGGGTTTTTCATTACCTTCATGTTATATCTTCCTCGGAGCAACCGTTAATTGGATTTATTATGGCATATTGGTTATTTAAAACAGAACCCGACACCTTCTCTATTCAGACTCTTAGAGTACAAAAAACCTCTTGTTGGGAGGGTGTACGCAACTATCAGGCTCGAAACATGATGCGTGATGACGTCAAGCTTGGCGATCTGGTGATGATATACCACTCATCATGTAAAAAAGTTGGCGTAGCGGGGATCGCTAAAGTAACCAGAGAAGCCTACCCAGACCACTTTCAGTTCGACCCTGAGAGTGATTACTACGATCCTAAGTCTTCACCCGATAACCCACGCTGGATCATGGTGGATGTCGAG
>NZ_JBFRTN010000141.1:0-224 GCF_041474095.1 Vibrio sp. 10N.222.54.A3 | reverse complement strand
GAGTGACTGAGCGCTTGATTCCTTTGGTTACGCTTAAAGCCATGCCTGAACTCTCCGAAATGCCCTTGGTGAAACGCGGTAATCGCTTATCGATCATGCCGGTTACCGAACAAGAGTGGCAGGCAATCTTAAGCAAAGAAGTGTTAGGTTCTCGATAGCGTTAGAGAGAGCTTTTTACGTAAGGTTCAAAAAAGGCAGCCAGTTGGCCTGTCTCTTATACACAA
>NZ_JBFRTN010000140.1:0-699 GCF_041474095.1 Vibrio sp. 10N.222.54.A3 | reverse complement strand
GGACGTGGTGTTCACCTACACCGCGAGCGACGGCACGGTCAACCAAACCAATACCTTAACCATTACCGTGACAGGCACCAACGATGCGCCTCAGTTAACCGCCGATGTGGGCGCGGTGAATGAAGACGCGACCTTAACGGTCAGTGCAGAACAAGGCGTTTTGGCCAATGACTCCGATGTCGATGGTGACTCATTGAACGTCACGGGTATTTTGAACG
Source organism: Vibrio sp. 10N.222.54.A3 (assembly GCF_041474095.1). Lineage (NCBI taxonomy): Bacteria > Pseudomonadati > Pseudomonadota > Gammaproteobacteria > Vibrionales > Vibrionaceae > Vibrio > Vibrio sp. 10N.222.54.A3. The sequence continues at coordinate 481 of NZ_JBFRTN010000140.1, read as the reverse complement.
GCATCACGGGCACCGCGACCGCCGTGGCAGAGAGTGGCGATACGTTGATCAGCAATGATTACGGCACATTGACCATTCGTGCTGACGGTAGTTACAGCTTTGTGGCGGACGGCAGCGATTCTCAAGCGTTGGCCACAGGAGCGACCGCGGACGTGGTGTTCAGCTACACCGCAAGCGATGGCACGGTCAACCAAACCAATACCTTAACCATTACCGTGACAGGCACCAACGATGCGCCTCAGTTAACCGCCGATGTGGGCGCGGTGAATGAAGACGCGACCTTAACGGTCAGTGCAGAAGACGGCGTGTTGGCCAATGACTCCGATGTCGATGGTGACTCATTGAACGTCACGGGTATTTTGAACGGTACCACGGGCACCGCGACCGCAGTGGCAGAGAGTGGCGATACGTTGATCAGCAATGATTACGGCACATTGACCATTCGTGCCGATGGCAGCTATAGCTTTGTGGCGGACGGCAG
>NZ_JBFRTN010000139.1:0-7765 GCF_041474095.1 Vibrio sp. 10N.222.54.A3 | reverse complement strand
GAAGGTCTGTAGCGCTTGGTATGAGTCTTATTATTCGTCTCAGAGTTTGTAGAGGCGCTTTACGTTGATCACGAGCTCTGATATTCCGACACTTATTATTAAGCTCTGCTCTCTCTAGCAGCGCTTGATTACGTAAGTTTATACTTGTGGCTATTGGTTCGTTGATTAACTTTTCCTGAGCGTCTTGAGAGCTCTATCTCCTACTAATTTGAACTGGCTGATAAAGATGCCTCGTTTCTAATAACAAGGTTTTGTTGGTCGGTAACTCTTGCTATCTCCCTCTACTTAATAGATTAATCTACAGGCAGTTACGTGAACTCCCCGGTTATAACGGTTTATAGTTGGAACGTTGATGGCTATTTAATTGTTAATTCAACGTGACTTTAAGTGGGCATCTGTCTGCGGGTAAATATCTTTAAGCGCCTTCTCTCAAGCTGATCTCCATTTGTTCTTGAACTTCAAGGTATCACTTTTCTCTATGACTCCTCTCGAACCTCTTATAAGGACTTGTTTATAAGAATGGTAAAACTACGTACAGACACAACTAAAGTCGTTCTCCGTGTGTTTGAGAAGCCCAGTTGAGCAATTTCATGGTTAGTTGGTATTGGGCAGGTAAGGGTTCGATGAGTTTGGTTTATAGCTATTGTAGAAGTTATCTATGGATAAGTAACAGATACAAAAAAGCCGATGCTAGGCATCGGCTTAGTTTGAGACACTTTAAATTAAGCTGGTTGAACTAGAGCGAGCGCTTTACGAGAAACCTCGTGAGCTGCTTTCGTCAAGTTTTGCTTCTCTAGTGCGTCAGATAGGTATCCGTAATCTGAAACATTTGAACGAAGTGCTAGGGCTTTTTCGAAGTGGCTTTGTGCTTCCGCCCACTTCTGCTCTCTTAAGTAGAACTGAGCCAGCGCGCTGTGTGCTTCGGCATTACCACTGTCTTTACTAATTGCACGTTCTAGCATGACCACTACTGGGTGGTGATCGGATAAGTTCAGCTCTGGAAGCAACATGTAGAGTTCATTTGACCCACTCTTTGCAATGTTCTCTTTGATCACAGTGAAGGCTTCTGAGTCAGCTTTGCGAGCGATAAGTTGCTTCACAAAGCAGGATACAAGGTGCGAACTTTGTTTCTGTTTTCTTGAAAGCTTGTTCCAATGGCTGATTAAACCTTCGCTACCTTGCTGTTGTGCCACATCATGAAGTAGCCCACATTGTGCTTTCTGTTCTAATTCACGTTGCTCATCAGCTGTTAGAAGTTTGTTCTTAACTAATTTAGGAGTTAACTCTAGCAATGGCTGCCATAACTTCAGTTGCAAGTAAGTGGCTTTTAACAGGCCAAGTACAGCAGTGTTATTAGGGTATGTGCCTTTTAGGGTCGAAAGTGTATCGAATGCAGCTTCGTAGTTTGACTCGCTGATTTGCTGTTTAGCTTTAGTTAGCTCAACCGCTAGTAGAGAGTCGTCCTGTTGGCTAGCAAGCTCGATGTACTTATCTCGCTCACTTGTATTACCTTGTTCGTGTGCCGCTTGAGAAGCGACTAAATAACAAAGTAGAGGCATGTCGTGATGGTTAGCCCAACGAGTTACTTTCTTCTCAGCGCCTTTCCAGTCACCCTCAAGTAGCTTGATAATGCCTTCATTGGTATAACGACGAGAACGTTTCAGCTTACGAACACTGAACCAGTTCCAAGTTGTCGAGCTTGCGTACATAAGCTTTTTAAATAGGTACTCTAAGCCGAATAGAGCCGCTAGAAGAGCAATGACAAAGATAACCAGTGTTGTCACGCTCATCTCAATAGTCTTATTCGCAATTGAGATCAGAACGTAGCCTTGTTGACCAGAGAACTGAGTACCAACAATTAACCCAGCACCTAGAACGAGAAAAAGAAAAATCCAACGAATCATTATTTTTCCTCCGTGGTCATAACGGTGACTTCACGACGTAGGCGCTCACGTATCACATCTGACAACTCATTTTGAGATTCAAGCTTTACAGGGTATTTCACAGAGATGTTCTGTTCACTTAGCTGTTTAATCGCTTTCTCAAATTCAATCACTGAGTTGTTATCTTGGTTTAGATACGCTTTCGACCACTCGCTAGCGGTATTAAGAGCTGCGCTATAGAGTTCACCTTGTTCTTTGTAGACGGCGCGAATCGCGGTTTCTAATTTACCTTTGATGTTTTCACGCAGGTAGAAGTGTTGTTCAGGAGAGAGTAGAGGGATAACTTCGCCATCACGACTACGGAAGGTAATGAAGTTTTCTGAGAAGTCTTTCATCGACGTCATCAGGTTGTTCTGCCAGTCATTAATATCTTGAGATACGGCTTTTTTCTCAACAGCGGCAGCCTCAGGCAGGATTGCATTGGCAAGCGGCAGCGTATCGACTTGTTGTTGTAGGCTTGTGATGCGTAGAACTAAGCCATCACGGTCGATAAGAGGAATAGTGCGAAGCTTAGTAATGTCATTGGTCATTGATTGACGAAGAGAGACCAAGCTTGGGTCATTCAGTGCGGCGATACGTTGATCGGCGCTTTCCATTAGTTTGGTTGCACTAACGGCATCATGCTCGAGGAACAGTTTACGTCCTGCTAGTTTCACAAGGTAATCAGCTTCAGCAAGCAACCAGTCATTCGGGCGGCGACCTTTCACGTCAGCCACTGCTAACTGCAGGCTTTGAATGCTCTTCTGCTGTTGAGATTGCACGACCTGAGTTTTCTCCACCGCGTGTGAGGCTTCTTGGATAGTCTCTTGCTTGATGGTTTGTAGGTCTTTATTTACCGCAGATTGGGTATTTTGCAGTTGAGCTTGAAGAGCGGCGATTTGAGCTGAGTACTCAGCGCTCTTTTGCTGCATTTGAAATGCGATACCGCCACTGAAGATAATTGAAATAGCGATCGCAATAGCGCCTAGTTTGACACCGCGCTTACCTTGCTTTTCTGCTTTCTCTATTTGCTCTTTATGCTCAGCTTGAGGCTGCTCATTTTTAGCGGTATTTGAAGCAGAGGCATCAAGCTTCTGTTCAGGTTGTTTTGTCTCTGTAGAGTCAGCTTTTTCGTTTTCAACAACTACTGGCTGAGTATCTTGTTTCTTTTCAGGTTCAATATGCTCATTATTTTTTTTGCTTGTCATGCTTATTTCCTGTTTCTAGCTAGGGCCGGAGAGCAGCCAGTAATATTTGGTTCGTAGCACTGTGAGTATTGGTCACATTCGAGAAACCGAGTTGCAGTGCTCGTTCTACAATGCGCTGGCTTGGGACAAATAGATGTCTTGTTGAAAGCCAAGCCAAATACTCATCAGGGGTAATTGAGCAGAGATACTCCAATTGTTCCTGACTAGTGATGACAACTTTGGACGTTTTTTTGTTTATCCATGTTTGATAGGTATTGTGGTCGCTAATAGGAATATATTCTCTACGGTAGGTCTCACAATAAGAGACTTGTGCACCTCGATTGAGTAGAGAATCTCTAATGAGCTCACGCCCACCATTACCACGTAGTATCAAAATGGACTTATTTTCTACGCCATTAAGTTCAGTAAGTTTAAGAAGATGTTCACTATCACTAACTTGAGGATAGTTTACTTTTTGTTTACAGACTTTGCTTAAAACGTGCGCAGTTTTTTGACCAACGCCAAGATAAAGCGGCGAAGTGGGCCAAATGGAGGAGGTTTTCGAAAGGATGCTTTGGGCAGCGGTCACGGCGTGGTGACTGACTGCAATAATGATATCGCTGTTATTAAGCTGGGTGCTTAAATCCGCAGAGTTGGGATTATCCACGATACGAATCAGCGGATGATGGATTGCTTGAACCCCTTCATCCGCTAGTTGTTGGCAAAGCGATTGTCCCTCTGAACCGGGACGAGTCACCAACACTGTCATGATTATTCTTGGTCAGCGTAGAGCTTGGTTAGGATTTCTCTTGCACCATCATCTAGCAATTGATTTGCTAGAGTCACGCCAAGCGCTTCTGCATCTTTACGAGGACCAGAGATCTCACCACGAACCATCTTAGAACCGTCCGGTTCACCAACTAATGCACGTAGCCAGATGTTGTCGCCATCTAATAGTGAATAGCTACCGATAGGCACCTGGCAACCACCTTCTAGAGTAAGGTTCATTGCACGCTCGCAAAGTACGCGATCAGCCGTGTCTTTGTGATTCAGCGGCTCAAGAAGCTTGATTAGACGTTCATCATCTAGACGACATTCAATACCAACAGCCCCTTGGCCGACAGCCGGTAGAGACTGTTCTGGTTCGATGAAGCTACGAATACGTTCTTCTAGTTCTAAACGCTTAAGGCCTGCAGCAGCCAGCACGATCGCATCGTATTGGCCATCATCGAGTTTACCTAGACGAGTTCCAACGTTGCCGCGTAGCTCTTTGATGATGAGGTCAGGGCGGTATTCTAACAGTTGGCATTGGCGACGCAGGCTACATGTACCTACGACAGCACCTTGTGGGAGTTCGTCGATGTTGTTGTAAGTGTTTGATACGAAAGCGTCACGCGGATCTTCGCGCTCACAAATCGTTACCAGACCTAGACCTTCAGGGAAGTCGACAGGTACATCTTTCATTGAGTGAACGGCTAGGTCAGCACGACCTTCTAGCATTGCTACTTCAAGTTCTTTAACGAACAGTCCTTTACCACCCACTTTAGCAAGCGGAGTGTCGAGGATGATGTCACCTTTGGTCACCATAGTTACCAACTCAACCTCTAAACCAGGGTGAGCAGCTTGCAGTGCATCCCTTACAAAGTATGCCTGCCAAAGGGCAAGAGGGCTTTTTCTGGTCGCGATACGGATTGGTGCTGAATTTGTCATGGTGTTTCCGATATAGGTTCTGTAATAGCCTAATCCTACCATTATGAGGCGAGAATTCTTACTGTTTGATCATTCCATACTTTGATAGCTGAGAGATTTTCATGAGTTCACCAAAATAGTGTGATTGGTATCTCATTTGAAACATGGGCTATTATTAGAAATAGTCAATAAAGAGGACACTACGGCGCCGTGAGTTTAACTTTCTGTCATCAAGGAATTGACCAGTATGACGGGTTCCTTTGCTTTACCATTAAGGGTAAAAGTGTTAAATTGATCACGTTTTGTTGCTCCTTTCGTTCAGTAACTAAACAGAACTGCACTTAACCTCAAACCAAGGACTTACCTTGCAGGCTTACACTCAAACTTTGATTCAACGATTAGACAATCTAAATCAGCAGCGCATTGATCGTGCGTTGGCGTTGATGAATGTGCAAGGCCAGCGAGTATTCAACCTTATTCCCGCACTGCTTCACTTCAATCACCCGATGATGCCTGGTTATTATGACCAACAAGTTCCTTTTGGAATTCGTAGCTTCACGCTTAATGAATTCCAAAAGCAATTTGTCTCTGATACCGAATTAACGCTGGGTGGCAAACTCACCGAGACGGATGAACCTGCAATCCTTGGTTTGTACACCATGGGTAGTACTTCTTCTATTGGTCAAAGCACTTCAAGTGATCTTGATATTTGGGTGTGTGTTTCCCCGGATATGGACGGCGCATCTCGCGATAGCCTAACCAACAAGTGTTTGCTGATTACCGATTGGGCTGAAACCTTGGGAGTAGAAGCGAACTTTTTCTTGATGGATGAAGAGCGTTTCCGTTCGAATCATTCAGAAGAGATGACAGGCGATAACTGTGGTTCTTCACAGCACTTATTACTGCTTGATGAGTTCTATCGCTCTGCGGTTCGTTTGGCTGGTCAACGTTTGTTGTGGCAAATCATTCCGCCAGAAATGGAAGAGTGTTACGACGAGTATGTTCAAGGCTTGTGTCAGGATGGTTACCTTGATTGCTCGCAGTGGATCGATTTCGGCAAGCTGAATCGTATTCCTGCTGAAGAGTACTTTGGTTCAAACCTGTGGCAGCTCTATAAGAGTATCGACTCACCGTATAAATCGGTTTTGAAGGCGATCCTGTTAGAAGCCTATTCATGGGAATACCCAAATACCCAACTGCTGAGTATTGATACCAAGCGTCGCTTCTTCGCGGATGAACCTGATCTGTATGGCATGGATAGCTACTATCTGATGCTTGAGAAGGTAACGCGCTATCTAGAACGCATTAACGACCACACTCGATTGGACTTGGTGAGACGCTGTTTCTACCTTAAGACCCACGAGAAGTTGTCACGAGATGCGGGCATTGGTTCTGTTGCGTGGCGTCGTGAAGCCTTAACTGAGATGACTAAATCTTGGAATTGGGGACATGAAACCATTGCTGAGCTTGATAACCGCCGTAACTGGAAGGTTGAGCAGGTTAAAGTGGTGCACCATGCACTGCTTGATGCCTTGATGCTGAGCTATCGTAATCTGATTCAATTTGCGCGTCGTAACGACATCACTTCGGCAATCAGTCCACAAGATATCAGCATCTTGGCACGTAAGCTTTACGCTGCGTTTGAGGTCTTGCCGGGCAAAGTGACGCTACTGAACCCGCAAATCTCTCCAGACCTGCACGAACCAGATTTGAGCTTCATCGAAGTTCGTCAGGGTCAGTCGAATAAAGCCGGTTGGTACTTGTATAAGCAGCCACTGGTTGCACACCGCATTCTTGGTCAGCCTTCTCTTGAACACCATGAGTACTTGAGTAAGTTGGTAGCATGGTCGTTTTTTAATGGCTTGATTACCGAGTCGACGCGTTTGCACTCTGTGGTACGTGACGCTCACATCGATATCGATAAGTTCTATCAAATGGTGAGCGACCTGCGTAATACGTTTTCTTTGCGTAAGCGTCGCCCAAGTATGCAAGCACTGGCGAGCCCGTGTGAGATAAGCCAGCTAGCGATGTTCATCAACTTTGAAAATGACCCGACGTCTGAATTAAGTGGTCGTGCATTAAAAGTGGACCTCAAGAACGCCGATATCTTCAGCTTTGGTGAGGAAGGTAAGAGCTTAGTCGGCAGTGTCGACTTAGTTTATCGTAACTCTTGGCATGAAGTACGTACGCTGCATTTCCAAGGTGATACGGCAATGCTGGATGCGCTGAAGACGGTACTTGGCAAAATGCACCAAGATGCTTTACCGCCAGAATCGGTTGATGTGTTCTGTTACAGCAAAAACCTGCGTGGTGTGATGCGTAACATGGTGTATCAACTGCTTGCTGAGTGTATCGATTTACGATTGAAACCGATTGAACCCGAGAAGCGCCGCCGCTTTAAGGCTATTCGTTTAGCTAATAAGATGTTTGGTCTGTTCTTCGAACGTCGTGGTGTGTCGGTACAGATGTTGGAAAACTCGGTCGATTTCTACCGTAGCATCTCAACCAATAAGCTCAAAGGCTCACCTTTACTGATGCTCGATAAAGAGCAAGAGTATCAACTGCCAGAAGTGGTGGATGGTTTTGCGAGCGAGGGTTTGATTCAGTTCTTCTTCGAAGATACCGACAAGGGCTTCAATATTTATGTATTGGACGAATCGAATCAAGTTGAGGTGTATCACCAATACAGCGGTGAAAAAGATGAGATGATCGCGAGCGTGAATTCTTTCTACACATCGGTAAAAGATGAGTCGAAGATGTCGTCTAAGTTGATTAACTTTAACCTACCTCAGTACTACCAAATCGTTCATCCTGAAGAAGGCAATTCTTACGTTGTGCCTTATCGTAACGATGCAACTCTAGCTTCTCGGAGCTCAAAGATAGTTAACATCTAGTCTTACTAAGACTGATTGATATTAAAAAAGGAGTGATTGATTCACTCCTTTTTAGTTGTGCGCCGAGCATGGC
>NZ_JBFRTN010000138.1:0-2205 GCF_041474095.1 Vibrio sp. 10N.222.54.A3 | reverse complement strand
ATTTACTTGATTTTGACCTTATTCTTATTCCGTATGAAAACTGGTCATAAAAAAGCCCGCTACAGTGAGCGGGCTTTTTATAAATCGTACAGTCTAACGCCTAAATGGGTCAGCTGTTTAAGGCTTTAGCCCTGATTCTCGTTTGAGAAATCCTAGCTTAGTCGAAAAGACCTAGGTTTTCTTTTGCGTATGCTTCAAATTCTGTGCAGCCGCCGATGTGGTCTTGGTCGATGAAGATTTGTGGAACTGTATCGACAGGTTTACCAACAGTCTTCTCTAGATCAGCTTTGCTGATACCTTCAGCGTGGATGTCAACGTAACGGTAGTTGAAGTCATCGCGTTTAGCTTTAAGAGTTTCAGCATGCTCTTTTGCACGAACACAGAATGGGCAAGCAGGGCGACCAAAAATAACTACAAACATTTAATTTCTCCTAAATACGGGATGAGGCTCGTTAACTCGATTATGTTAACTATTCTTTAGTGAATACCACTCAAAATTTCATAAAACCAACTATGCCTCAATGCCATGGGGAAATAAAGATGGAATTACCTCTTAATACAATAGGTTTTGTCTATCAGAGCAAATAATGGTCACAAAAAGGATCCATGCTGATTTCTGATGGGTATTCAGATTGATTACCCTTAATTTAAGAGTGTGAATTACCCCTAAGAATACGACATTAATCCATCTTTAATGCGACAAGTTGCACCTCGTCAAAAAAAGCGCATACAGAACGAGGCATCTTAATACTGATGCACTATATAAAGGCTAAATTCCAATAACCAAGAGTTCGCAGTTTTGTTCGGTCATAGGCGCAGGAGGCACCATGTTTCAATTTATGACATCTACAAAGATCATCTTTGGTGATGGAGCACTTTCCGCTTCATTGTCTCTCTTTAATCAATATGGCTACAGCGTGCTATTGGTTACAGGCAATACATTAGAGCGCACTTCAATTGTTACTGACTATCTTGATGCGCAGAGTATGCGTTATCAGCACATTGCCGTTTCCGGTGAACCTAATATCAAAATGGTTGAAGAGGCGGCTATTTCTGCTCGTCGATTTAAGCCAGATATGGTTGTCGCCATGGGGGGCGGTAGCGCCATCGATATGGGCAAAGCGTTGGCTGCGGTTTTACCTAATCAAGGCAATTTATATGACTATGTTGAAGTGGTCGGGCGTAATGTTCCTCTTAAAACCAAACCACTTCCGTTTATCGCAATTCCAACCACAGCGAGTACCGGCGCCGAGGTCACTAAAAACGCGGTGCTGAAATCAGGCCAAGACCAAGTGAAAATCAGCCTGAGAAGCCCAGACATGCTGGCCGACGTTGCGATTGTCGACCCAACCCTAACTCATGGAACCAATCTATATCTATCTGGGCGAGGTGCGATGGATGCCTTTACTCATCTAATGGAAGCCTACGTGTGTGGTGAACCGAATCCGTTAACCGATATGATTTGTGAAGAAGGGCTGCGTAAGTTGAGTGGTTCTGTGGTTAAAGCGTGTGTTTATGATGAGCCTCAAGCGCGTTCTGATCTTGCTTTCGCTTCTATGCTCGGTGGTATGGCGATAACTAATGCCAAGCTTGGCGCAGCCCATGGTTTAGCCTCCGCACTAGGAGGTAAGATTTCTGCGCCTCATAGTGTGATTACCGCGCGTTTAGCGCCGTTTGTGATGTTGGAGAACATAGCCGTTGCAAAAGAGCAGCAAAGAAGCGACATCCTAGCGCGTTATCAGCGAATCGCTCAGATAGTAACAGGTAACGTAGAAGCAATAGAAGAGGAGGCAATTTCTTGGTTATCGGAAGTGCTTGATACGCTTAAGTTACCCAACTTGTTGGAATTTGGTGTCTGTGAAGCCCAGTTTGATGAGGTGTCTGCCGACGCGCTCAAATCAGTGGCGATTAAAGGAAACCCTTTGCCGCTTAACCAAGAGAGGCTCGTGCATATTTTGAAGCAAGTATGCGAGAAGTGCAGTTGTAGAGAAGGGCATCATGAGGGAGCTTCAATGAATCAAATTGGGCAAGAGCCAGCTGTCGAGTCGAGCTTTACCATTATCAATTCTTATGCGTCCGAAAACAGCGTGGTTGAGAAGGGCAATAGTTGGACTATCTAACGGTCTTAAACTTGTTCGTTGTATAAGTCATTTTATACAGACAAATAAAAACGGAGCTCTAGGCTCTAATGCCGTTCACTTAAGA
>NZ_JBFRTN010000137.1:0-464 GCF_041474095.1 Vibrio sp. 10N.222.54.A3 | reverse complement strand
CTAACCAGTATCGACGTGGATAATCCAGACAATGCGTTCACGCCGGATTCGATTACTGGCACCAACGGTGACCTGACTATTGATGCCAATGGTCATTGGGTATTCACCGCTAACAGCGCGTTTAATCAATTGAATGTCGGCGACAAGATCGAAGAGACCTTCACGGTGTCGTCTGTTGATGGCACACCCTCGACCATCAAGGTAACGATTAACGGCACTAACGACGCCGCTACTGTCAGCAGTGCGACCGTCGCCATCGATGAAACCGACAAAGCAGTAACGACCTCAGGTACGCTAACCAGTACCGACGTGGATAACCCAGACAATGCGTTCACTCCAGATTCCATTGCAGGCACAAATGGCGACCTCACCATTGATGCCAATGGTCATTGGGCGTTTACCGCCAACAGCGCGTTTAACCAATTAAACGTCGGCGATAAAGTCGAAGAGACCTTTACGGTATC
>NZ_JBFRTN010000136.1:0-4799 GCF_041474095.1 Vibrio sp. 10N.222.54.A3 | reverse complement strand
GAATTAAGCATTATCGAGCCATTTCAATTAGATATGACAAGCTAGAAAGGAATTATGCCAGCATGTTATCGCTGGCATTCATGTTAATGTGGCTACCGATGTATTGTTGAACGCGAAATGTACAGCAAAGATCAACACGCCCTAGGAATTAGACGCATCGTTGCTGTCTGTATCTACGGTTTTGATCAGAGGACCTGCGCACTCGACAAAATCACCGATATCAAAAGTATCTGGCGCATCCGCTCCGCCCGTCACACCAAAACTGCCTTTCACCGCTGGATCTTTATCAGTCTTATCTACGTCTAAAATGATCTCTACTTTATACGTGTGACCATCAGGAAGGAGTTTTGCACACTCTTCCAGTGTTGAAGCGGTAGCACTCATGCTGAAACCGAATAAACACACCGCAAGTACACTACTTTTCATTTTCAACATAATTAAACCTCTCGAAGACTATAGAAACATCATACCAATAATCGACTCATCTTCACGGGAATTGCCATAAAACGTCTAAAAAACATAACGTTGGTTATCTATGAACGCTATTTTGGCGCTTCTGACTCTGTAAAGTTGGTTTTAAAAGTGAAGGCATACGGCGTATCACCGGTTTCTCTGAGGTGTTCAAGTCGCTCTATCGCCTCTTCGAGTGTGGGAATATGCTCTTCTTCAATCCACCAAAGAACATAAGTATCTTCAGGTAAACGATGAAACCAATCCCCCTTTCGGCGCATAAAATCACGGTGGTGTGTGCGGAACATGAAGTTCTTTAACGAATCCACAGAGTCCCACACCGACATGTTCACAATCATATTAGGATCATAGAAAGCTTGGATATTGGTGGCGTCACCAGATTCATCTTTCAGACGCCAAACAAACCCTTCACTGCTTTCTGCGATTCCATTAACCAACTCTAAGTTATCGACAAACTCTTTTATTTCCGGCGCATCTAACGGGTATTTTGCCAGAGCGATATTTAACTGAGCTAATTTCATAATGTTTCTTCCTTGATAAATTATGAGTAGAAAATTTCAAACGCACCGACTGATACTAAGACAACTAAAGAACCGTCACGCCTTCAACTTCAATCACTGAGTTAACATTAGCGCGTTCGATTATCTTGAGTAACGTCGTTTGGATTAGCTCATTATCTCTGATTTCGGTTTCACAAGAAAAACGCTCTTCTTGAACACCATCGCCCTCACCCAGCATAAATTGAACCGCGACTTCCGTTGCGAGATCTTTGGTCGTCCCGTAATACGCTAACGTGATTTTTGGGTATCCGTGGTCGCCTTTTTTAACCTGCTTTGCGATACGTTTTTTGGCTTTATCTAAATTCATACAACTTCCTTTTAAGTTTGAAATACAAGGTGACTAGAACACCTTTTTAAACGGTAAGCAATACAATCAGCGTTGGTTATAGAGATTCCCTAGCCTCTTGATACTAATCAAGATGGTACAGTCTTAGCACTTTAAAGAGTGATAGCTAGAACACAGAAAACCTGTTTAAGAAATATAATGACAACATATAAGAACTACGCGCCAAGAAGCGGTAGATGTTTTCGTTGTTGATAAGTTAAGGCTAACTCTAAGCACTGCTTGATTGGTGCTTTGGGAAGTGGTTCAGTTAGGTTCAAGACGATTGCCCGATTACCTTGAAATACCAATGTGCCATCGTGCAATTCTCTGAATGTGTCGACTAGCTTCGTTTGACAGTTAAAGAACAAGTAATAGTTGTTTGGTGACTTCAATTTCCAGTCGATTCGAATTGGGCTGCCCGTCTTAACGCTGTAACTCGGCTCGCCCCATTTCAGAGACTCTTCGACTTCACCTAGTTCCAAATCAGAGCAAAGCTCAAAGATTAATGAACGCAACTCTTCAAGCCGAGCTCGAACATCATCGGGATACTCGTCGAAATGTGTTTTGATTGCTTGGTCCATTGAACCTCCGATCCACTTGTTGAGATATTAAAATGCAGCTCACTTAAAGCATACAGCCTTAAAAATTAGTCCAACTCAAAACGAGAAGTGCCAAGCCTCGTAAATCACTTTTGCGTTATCTGTTCGTTAGCGGTTTTCAAGACCAGCTTTAAACCGTCTGTTTCCTTACAACCAATGTAAACATGCTTTCCATTGCTTAGGCTTAACTTCAGCGCTGAACCTATCGATGCATTATACAACCAGCCATCGCTCAGCATTCGGATACCAATACCTTGATACCACTTGCTTTGATAGAACGATGTCTCTGTAATGTCTGACACTTCTACATTCTTACGCCAAACACCAAAGCCGAAATACCAGCTTAGTACATTGTCTTTGACCTCAATTGTCATGGAGAAAAAGAGCAAAGCAATTAAACCATTGATGGCATGAGCGACTAATGTCCCGGGGTTATTATCAGAGGTAACGACAATGAAAGCACTTATCGCAACAAAGATGAGCAGCAATCCCTTGTTGAATTCCTTACTATAAAACACAGCGACAACTCCTATAGACAACGAACAACCCACTAACTAGCCAACAGTTATCTTACTGCAGCCTTTCTAAATAATCGTAGCAAGTAATGCAGGCATACTCCCACAACCAAACCAAGTAGCATCGCCTTGATACTACCAACCCAAAGTATCAAGCCAGAATAACCTTGTCCCGGACCTAAGCCTTGTTTATTAATCACATCGACAAACATAAAACCGTTCCACAGCACATGCAGTGAGGCTGTAAATCCATGCACACAAATTGCGACGGTTCCAAGTAACTTGTGCCTGTTAATGACAGGTGCGCCACAAAAGATGACAACAAGCGCAAAGGTCAAAATCAGAGGGCCCGACAGTACGAAAGTGAGTGTGATTACTTCAACGTGGCTCTCTGTTCCATAACTGTATGTACAAAATACCATTGTCATTGAAAACAAAAGCGAAATGAGTGCGAACCATAGCGTTCTATTCATTGGGGTTCCCTGCCTTATAGTGGGTTTAGGACAAATTTGATAATCGACAGGAAGAACTAATTACCAAAAATACGGCATGAGAAATGCCCTTGTTACACGACTATTCGATGGACAACTCAGACTTTCACAAACCCAATGTAACGTGAGGCTTAGAACATAAGCTAGATAACAAAAATACCACTCACCTGCGCGCCTGACTGCATACCTTATTGAGCTTCCTGTTGAACCCAAATAACATTTTCATTTGAAGTGGGAACCTCAAACCAAGACCAAAACAGATCTAACATTTCAGGTGTCATTTCATAAGACTTACCATTCAGTTCCGAGTTACGGCTAAATGCTCTCTGCTTGCAAGTCTCAAAGGGAACATCAAGGTAGTGAACTTCGCTGTCCACACCTAGGTTTGATGCCCAGCTTGTAAAAGAATCCCGATCAGACTCACGCCAAAAACCAAAGTCAAAAATCACCGGAACACCCAAGGAAAAGAGCTGCCTTGCAGAGTCCTTGAATAACCCTTGTAACGTAGCCAGCCGGCGATCAAAAACCTCACGCTCCATATGCTCGCCATACAAAGGAATCATCCACTCATCAATCGAGAAACGAAACGCGCCATGCTTTTCTGCAAGCGCTTTAGAGTAAGTCGTTTTACCCGAGCCAATAAAGCCAGATACGAAATAGATTTTAGTCATGATGCCCCATTAGTCTGCTTGTTACGCATGATTCTTTCTTTTAGAAGTGTACCAATACTGCTAACGACAAACGTAAAAGCAAACGCCACCATTGGCCGATAGAAATCAAACACACCATCCGTCATAAAAAAGTACTGATGAATGGCAACACCAAAACCAACACCTAATGCCAGCTGCAGATTCTTGAAAACTCGTTGTTTCATGTTCATTCCCTCGTAGAAAGCAACACTATGTATAGGTGTGAGTGACGTTATGACCAGATCTTAAATCATTGCGACATAAACATTGAAATTGAAGTAAACCGAAAATGCCATAGGTTTGCCGTCACTCTTAAGTAACTTGTTGAACGAAGCCGCTACGCGGCAGAGTAAAACGAGTGCGAACCATACTCTTGTAACACCATCACCCTGATGGTCGTTCACAGGAGTAACCCCATGAAACCCGATGACTTAAAACGTTACAACACCCTTTATGAACAACACCTTACCAACCTAAAGCTGCAAGGTAAACGACCCGCGACCATTGATGCCTATTCCCGTGCGGTTCGTCGGATCACCGCTCATTTCGACCGAGCCCCTGATACATTAACGACCTCTGACCTCAAACAGTTCTTCGCGTCTCTTATTCAAACCCACTCGTGGAGCACCATAAAACTCGATCGTAATGGCTTGCAGTTTTTCTATCGCTACACGCTCGATAAACAGTGGGAGTGGCTCAATATCGTCAAGCCGCCACAAGTAAAACGACTGCCCGACATACTGACACCACAGCAAGTCAGCTCGCTGATTACTCACACTCGACAAGCACGTTATCAGGTGTTTTTTCTTACTCTGTACAGCATGGGGTTACGACTCAGTGAGGGATTAAATCTTACGGTTCATGATATCGACAGCCAAACAATGCGCGTTCACATACGGGAAGGAAAAGGCGGAAAAGACCGAATGGTGCCGCTTCCGCAGCGAACGCTTAAGGCACTCCGCACGCACTGGCTTACCCATAAGCATCCTTGCTACTTATTTCCTGGACTTGGTACATGTCACGACACCCCCATGGATCGTGGCGGAATTCAAAAGACGATGAAACTTGTACTTAAAGAGTGTGGTATCAAAAAGCATGCGAGTCCTCATTCACTCAGACATTGCTTCGCAACGCACTTACTTGAGCAAG
>NZ_JBFRTN010000135.1:21915-26804 GCF_041474095.1 Vibrio sp. 10N.222.54.A3 | reverse complement strand
TTACTTTAATTGGTATAAATCATAGTGTTTCGCACGTCAGTCGAATAACTTACACAAAAGATTTTCCCGCAGCCCACAGCTCTTAGCTCAGGTTTTTCCCAAAACCAACTCATGATTAGGACTACATCATTTCTGATTCCAGCTGTGAGGTGACTCGAGCATGATCTCAAACGTATATAGCTTTAAGTTTAGCATTCAGATACTCGAGCCATACGCGCTGTAGATGTTTCCTTTATTAAGTGAGCGGCTCTCAGTATTAGTTAACAGCCTTTCGGCTACGAAATCTGACTTCTGCTCTATCTGTGAATCTATAGGATACGTGTAATTAGGGCTCTATCATGGAGGCTTCTCTTAAGAACGCTAGAGCTCATAATGAGTCGACTTAATGTCTCTTGTTATGCATTGAGCTTAAAACCACTCTCGATGGTATTGAGCGACTCGTTCTAAGTACTTCAAAGGGTGAAAGTAGGCTAGATTCAGCTTAAAGGTGAGAGTCGCTAAGTGTGTTCCCAAGTGGTGCCTGAGGGGTATATAAGCTAAGAAATAGAGCATCCCTCGTATTCGTGAAGTGACGTTTATCACCCTGCGGATTTAGATTCTTTGGTTCTAGGTGCTGGTATATTAGGGGTTACCACTCTGTCTTCGATTTTGATGTGTTTGTTGACTCGATATTAATCAGTCGTGTTGACCGTTTTGCTCTGAGCATATTGATTTCTTGCTGGTTAGTTCAAGCTATGTTTTGGTTATTGCGACTAAGATGAAGCTAGAAGGTCACTACTGTTTGCTTAGTAGAAATAAAAATCCCCCAAATCATTGGCGGATAGTTTTGTGATTCTTTTCAGAATTAGATAAAGCCTTAAACCTAATGGGTCGAATTATGAAATTGAGTTTTAACTTTGAAGATGCGAGCCAGATCTTTGTGGGATCTTTTGCCTTGGCCGTGCCGATTTCTTTTTCTGAAGAGGCTTGGAAGTTAGGGGAGACTTTACCTACCGCTAATCTATTGCTGCTATTTTTACTGTCTGCGGTGTTCTTAGGCTTCTATACGTATGAGAGTGTCTTTCAAAAAGATGTTGTTGCTCGGTTGCCGGTGTTTATTTTCAGAATAGTGATTGCTTATGTTATGACGGCATTGGTCGTTGCTTTGGTACTGACTTGCCTGGACAAATTACCTCTATTGAGTGATCCCGTCGTATCGATCAAAAGAGTGATTGTTATTTCAATGCCAGCCTCTATGGGCGCTATTGTAGTGGATAGTTTTGATAAAGAGTAATCTGTGTATCAATTTGGATTGAAGTGTCTTACAGAGCTTTTCAGCGCTTACTTGATTCGTTATTTAGCTTTCTTACCTCCAAACTTAGTATTGATTTTTTCAACCGATCTCCTAGTCAATAAAATGAGTAGCAACGTACTGTGACTGACTCTTACGTGAATGTGTCGTTTGTTGTTGGGAGATTTTGAAGAGCATTAAGTAGCGAAGATTTGTAGCTTTGGAAGGATATAAAAACGGTTGGTTTCTGAATTGAATATGGTATTTGAAAGGTGAGGGTAGTTGTATTAATAAGTTAGGATCTTTAGATGCAAAAAAGCCGCATCAATGATGCGGCTTCTTTTAATTGGCTCCCCTTGCAAGACTTGAACTTGCGACATACGGATTAACAGTCCGCCGTTCTACCAACTGAACTAAAGGGGAATTGATTGTTTAGTCTCTAATCAAGAGAATGGTGCCGACTACCGGAATCGAACTGGTGACCTACTGATTACAAGTCAGTTGCTCTACCTACTGAGCTAAGTCGGCATCATGAATCAAAAAGCTTATGCTTGATGATTAACTTGGCTCCCCTTGCAAGACTTGAACTTGCGACATACGGATTAACAGTCCGCCGTTCTACCAACTGAACTAAAGGGGAATTATTCTTAAAGCTTTAAAGAAATGGTGCCGACTACCGGAGTCGAACTGGTGACCTACTGATTACAAGTCAGTTGCTCTACCTACTGAGCTAAGTCGGCACATAATATTTCTTTGTGCTTTACTGTTGTTGTCTAAGACACCAACAAATAAATTGTGGTGCCCGGAGGCGGAATCGAACCACCGACACGAGGATTTTCAATCCTCTGCTCTACCGACTGAGCTATCCGGGCGACGAGGTGTATTAAACGTGTTTTCGCGTTCTGGGTCAACATTAAATTGCAAAAAAAGTATCGTTTGATGTTTTTCTATACTTAGTGGGTTGTTTTTGCTCATTTGGGGTGAAAAACCTAGGTCTAGCATGCCCTAAAAGATAGTAAAACTACGGTTAACTACACTGAATGGGCGCCGAAATAAAAAAAGCACGTATGAAAACGTGCTTTTTTATTTGAAAATTTTCTAGGGAGTTTAGTGTTTTACTTCAAACCTATTAACCCAAGCTTCTAATTCGTTGGAAAGAGAGGCAAGAGTTTGGGTGCTGTTATGACTTTCTGTTACGACATTGCTCAGTTGGTTACCGCTCTCTTCGATCATATTGATACGCTTCGATATATCATCGCTCACCTGAGTCTGCTCAGCGGCCGCTGTTGCGATTTGATGACTCATTGATGAAATGGACTCTAATGCGACAACAATCTGTTGTAGTGCTTCAGAGGCGTTTTGAGACTCTGTTACGGTGCTTTCACTGGTCGCGGCACACACTTCCATGGTTTGAATTGCGTTGCGAGATCCCTCTTGAAGGTTATTAATCATTAATTGGATTTCTTTTGTGCTCGATTGTGTTCTGCCTGCAAGGTTACGAACCTCATCTGCTACAACAGCAAATCCACGACCTTGTTCGCCAGCTCGAGCTGCTTCAATGGCTGCATTTAGTGCCAATAGGTTAGTTTGCTCCGCTATATCACCAATCACATCCAATACTTTTGCAATGTTGTTTACATCGTTATCTAGGTTAGCGACAGCTTCGCTTGCTGTGCCTAGTTGGCCTGCTAAGCCTTGAATGTTATCTACTGTGTTGTGAATGAGTTGTTGGGTATGCTGGCTCTGTTTGTCGGCCTCGTCGGTGTTGCGCGCGGTATCGCTAGCTGAAGCAGCTACGTTATTGGCTGAAGAGGCCATCTCGGTCATTGCTGTCGCGATCATCTCTGTTGATTGCTGTTGGGTGTCTGTCAATTGACCAATTGACCCAGCGCGATCTTCTACGCGCTGCAGTTCGCCTCTTAATGCCAGCATTGAAGCGTCAAGGTTTGATACTAGCTCAGCCAATGACTTACTCATTTGTTGTACGGCGTGATAGATACTGCCGTCAATTGCCTGAGTTTCGAAAGAGGTTTGAATTCGACCTTGTGCTACGGCTTGTACTGCTTCTCGTACGTCTTTAGGTTCGCCGCCAAGAAGCGCTAGCATGCGTTTAATGGATACAATTAGGCTCGCCAGAATAAGACCAGCAATCACGACACAAAGGAATAGCTGCCATTGAGCAGTAGACCAAAAACGAGCGTTAACTTCATTGAACCCGATACCAGTGCCGACAACCCAACCCCAATGTGGCGTTTTCTCTGCAATAGACAGTTTTTCTTCAATCGTTCCATCTGGCAGTTTTTGTGTCCAGGTGTACTCAATGATCTCGCCAGTACGATTACCAAGTACTCTTTGGATTAGCTGCCCAACACTATTGCCGTCGCCATCTTTAAAGTCGTTAAAACTGGTTCCGTGCAGTTGAGGATCTAATGGTGTCGCGATAAACGTCATGTTCTCATCGGCTACGTAAACATATTCATTATCTTTATAGATGTTGTTGCGTAGAAGGCGAGTAGCTAGTTGCTTGGCTTGCTCTTCTTCTAGTGTGCCATCAATCGCCATTTTTTCGACTTCAGTAAGAATGCTGTATGCGCTCTTAAACAGCTCTGTTACGCGAGCTTTGTTGTCCATGTTGCTAGCAACTCTTAAGGTCCATAAGCCTGTAGCCGTCAGTGCTAGCAGGGCGATCAAGATGATGCCCGATAATAAGTAAGCTTGCGTTTTTAGTTTCATATTTCCCCGCGCAGCGATTCAATAATTAGTATTAGGTATAATTCATCGAATCTTAATCTAAGTGGTGTAAGGCAGATATTAGAAAGACATCAAAGTATGATAGGGATTAAATTTTCGAAGAAAAAAAAGTAACAGGACTTGGTTCTATTTGTTTTAATGTGAATATTAGCGGGTCATGAACTTTATAAGGCGTTGGTTCTGTTGTAGTGGATATGCTTTATAGAACTTAGAATCAACTGCTGTAGTAAGAGTACTAAAAGGAGATAACTCAATTTATCGAGACTGATTAAGAGTTAGTGAGGAGCTGATGTGTATATTGAATAGAGTTTGTTTTTGTTCAAACGAAAAAAAGCCAAGTCTTTCGACTTGGCTTTCTTGAATGTGGCTCCCCTTGCAAGACTTGAACTTGCGACATACGGATTAACAGTCCGCCGTTCTACCAACTGAACTAAAGGGGAATTATTTGTGTCAACATCAGGTCTATAAAGACCATTATTTGTTAAGCACCAAATAATGGTGCCTCGAGGCGGAATCGAACCACCGACACGCGGATTTTCAATCCGCTGCTCTACCGACTGAGCTATCGAGGCAAAAGAATGGTGCCGACTACCGGAGTCGAACTGGTGACCTACTGATTACAAGTCAGTTGCTCTACCTACTGAGCTAAGTCGGCACACTAAATTCTTTGCTTAAAGAGTTAAACTCTTCAATTAAAACCTCATATAAAATGAAGTCCTTTAAAAATGGCTCCCCTTGCAAGACTTGAACTTGCGACATACGGATTAACAGTCCGCCGTTCTACCAACTGAACTAAAGGGGAATTACTTGTCTCAACATCAGGTCTATAAAGACCATTATTTGTTAAGTACCAAATAATGGTGCCTCG
>NZ_JBFRTN010000135.1:0-21084 GCF_041474095.1 Vibrio sp. 10N.222.54.A3 | reverse complement strand
TCGGCACACTAAATTCTTTATGCTTTTGTCCGTGTTGTTACTCCCTGTTAAAGAGTGTTGACACCAACAAATCAAATTGTGGTGCCCGGAGGCGGAATCGAACCACCGACACGAGGATTTTCAATCCTCTGCTCTACCGACTGAGCTATCCGGGCAACGGAGCGCTATTAAACGGATTTTCTGCATAACCGTCAACTCCTTTTTTGAAAATAATTAAAAAAACCGTTCGTTCGTTGTTTTTTTATTCAAAAGTGAGGGTTATGTTTTACCTTGGTTAAATTCTTTTTTGAATTGCGTTACTTTTTCGAGGTATCGGCGCGACTCTTTATTTGGATGCTTCTTGGTAAGCGCCCAGTAGGCTTGGCTCGGTTGCAGCGAGTTTAAGTCTTGCATTGCTCGCTTTCTGTCCTTACTGAAGGTATTGAGTACGCCACCAGTACCGCCGTTATAGGCTGAAATCATACTGTATTCAAGCGTTAATGGGTTTTTTACGTCTTTCAAATAACGATTTTTAAGGATGTAAAAGTATGCGGTGCCAGCATCAATGTTGTTTTCTGGATTGAATAAGTACTCAGGGCTTGGTTCACCAGGTTTCTTTTTGACGTGTTCAAATACATCTCGACCAGCGGTTTTAGGTACCACCTGCATAAGACCATAAGCATTAGCCCAGCTTACGGCGTACGGGTTGAAGCTACTCTCTGTCTTGATGATAGCGTAGATTAAATCTTCAGGGATGTCATAACGCTGAGACGCTCGTCGAACGATGTCGGCATATTGATAACTACGCTGGCTAGCGTGGTCGGCCACCATTGGGATTTCAACGTAGTAGGCTTTTTTAAAGTCGACTTCTTTGGTTTTTAGGTTATTCGCGATCAGGTAATCCGCAAACTGGTTCGCTCGCCAAGTCCATTGAATGGGCTTTTTTTCTTGGTCTACGACCTGATTATAGAGGAAAGGTTTGCCTTCTAGCTTGATGCTTTTAGAAGAGAATAGATCGACATGCGCCGGATCATCTGGCGTCAAAAGGGTCGTCATGATCGCATTTTTGAGGTGTTTTTTCGGTTCGGTAGAGGAAACCGTTTCCACCGTTATCAGGCCTTGGCTAAAATTCACTTCTGAACGACTTAAGTAATTATCTATGTATTTCACATAGTTACTCTTACCTGCTATCTTGATTTCACTGCTACCCCAACGTTTTTGAATGTTGCCTGAAAAGCTATCTATTAATGAATCTAGCGCCCCGGTATCTTTTTCAAATTGTCCGGGTAGCTCAGCTAAATTCTTCACAAACCGGTTGGTTGGCTCGTAATTGACATCATAAATGCTTTCGACAAATTCACGGCTGCAGCCAGTTAATAACATGGCTGTTAGGAAGTAACTTAGCTTTTTCATAGTTCCTCATACAAAAATGACATCGCAGCGTTAACCATGATGTCATTAAAAATTGCTTAAATAAATGTCTTATTCGCTTGGTGGAGTATAGCCATCAATTACGACATCTTTACCTTCAAAAAGGAAGTTAACCATCTCAGTTTCAAGAAGTTTACGATGCTCAGGATCCATCATGTTTAGCTTCTTTTCATTGATAAGCATAGTTTGCTTGCTTTGCCATTGTCCCCAAGCTTCTTTAGACACGTTGTCAAAGATACGCTTACCTAAGTCACCTGGGTAAAGTTGAAAATCTAGGCCTTCAGCATCTTTTTGAAGGCGAGCACAAAATACAGTGCGGCTCATAGTGGTTCCTCTTATCGCGTTCGTTGATTCAAACGTCGTCGTTCAGTTCAAAGGGTAGGCTCTCAATAAGCTGCTTTACAGGAGCGGCTAGGCCAATTTCTTCCGGTTTTGATAAGTTATACCAGAGACCTTTAGCCCCTTCCATTATCAAATCTGGTTGTTTATCTAATTTCACTAATACTGGCGTGATATCTAAGTGGTAGTGGCTGAAAGTGTGTCTAAACGCAATCATGGTCTTGATCGAATTGGTTTGAGTGTCTTTGATCGAACGAAGATCTAGTTGATGTTCGATCTCTGCGTTTTCATTTTGAGGGAAACAAAACAATCCGCCCCAGATACCAGATTGAGGGCGCTGTTCGAGCCACACTTGGTTGTCGTGATACAGAATCACAAACCATGTGTCTTTTACTGGCTTTTCTTTCTTAGGCTTTTTGCCAGGGAAGTCGAGCTGTCTATCGAGCTTCTTGGCCTCACACATGCTTTCAATCGGGCACAAGGTGCACTTAGGCTTGCTACGGGTACAAACCATGGCACCCATGTCCATCATTGCTTGGTTGTACTTATCGACATCTTTGTTCGGAGTATGTGCTTCGGCGTGTTCCCAAAGCTGGTTTTCGACTTTCTTTTGCCCCGGCCAACCTTCAACGGCAAAACTTCTCGCAAGCGTTCGTTTTACATTGCCATCAAGAATCGCATGAGGAAGTTTATGAACCGATGATAAGACGGCTGCTGCTGTTGAGCGACCAATCCCCGGTAGCGCGTTCATCTCTTCGATAGACAGCGGAAATTCACCACCATATTGCTCAGCAACGATCTTGGCTGCTTTATGTAGATTGCGAGCTCGTGCGTAATAACCAAGCCCTGTCCATAAGTGGAGTACCTCATCTTGTTCGGCGTTCGCTAGATCGATAACTGTTGGAAAACGTTCCAAGAAGCGTTGGTAGTATGGAATCACCGTGGTGACCTGAGTCTGCTGAAGCATGATTTCAGATAGCCAAACGGTGTAGGCGGTTTTGTTTTGTTGCCAAGGTAATTCTTTACGCCCGTAGGCGTCATACCACTTTAATATGGCGGTTGCGAAAGGAGTCACGACATGCTCTATGCTTTGCTATTATTAGAAGCGAAATTGCACCACACTTAACGTTGGATGTAAAACAGACAAATTGTGTGGGAATTTATCCACGGAAAGACTTGCACCGAAGGCAATTCTTTGGATAATCCCCGCTTTGATTAATCAATGTGCAGGCAAAAATCAATGAGTGAAGTGACCACTAACGAATATACTGAAGACGGCAAACTGGTTCGTAAGATCCGTAGTTTTGTTCGCCGCGAAGGCCGCTTAACAAAAGGCCAAGAGAACGCGATGAATGAATGTTGGCCAACAATGGGTATCGACTACAACCCAGAGCTTCTTAACTGGAAAGAAGTATTTGGCAACGATAACCCAGTTGTACTAGAGATTGGCTTCGGTATGGGTGCATCACTGGTTGAAATGGCAAAGAACGCACCTGAGAAGAACTTCTTAGGTATTGAAGTTCACAGCCCAGGTGTTGGTGCTTGTTTGGGTACTGCGCGCGATGCTGGCGTAACTAACCTGCGTGTAATGTGTCACGATGCTGTAGAAGTATTTGAACACATGATTCCAGATAGCAGCCTGCATACACTGCAACTGTTTTTCCCTGACCCATGGCACAAGGCTCGCCACCACAAGCGTCGTATCGTTAAAGCTGAATTCGCTGAAATGGTTCGTGCTAAGCTACACCTTGAAACTGGTATTTTCCACATGGCAACTGACTGGGAAAACTACGCAGAGCACATGATTGAAGTAATGAACGTTGCTCCAGGTTTTGAGAATATCGCTGAAGATGGTGATTACATTCCTCGCCCGGATGAGCGTCCACTGACTAAGTTTGAAGCTCGTGGCCATCGTTTAGGTCACGGCGTTTGGGATATTAAGTACAAGCGTACTAAGTAATTCTGAACCTAAACAAATGAAGGTGAGGTTTGATTAGGATCTTAACCTTACACTTTGTGGGATTGATAAAAGCCAACATTATTGTAGTGTTGGCTTTTTTGTCCTTAGGCTTTTATTTCAGTAAAGGCTTAACGACAGAAAGTAATACCAATCACAGTAAGTAAGTGATCAGAAATAGCGTAGGAAAAAGGCTTGAGAACAAGGCAGCATTTTTCGATAAGTAGTTACTCTACAATCAAAAACTCTAACGCAGTTATCGAGCATTTTAACAAGCTAGAGTGAGCTGTTATTTACTACGATTGGTATATGTTACATCCCTACAAAAATAACAATATAGAAGTAAGCACACATGAAACCAACTCAAGCTATTTTGGCCGAGATCTTAGAAGAAGTTCGCCCTTTAATTGGTCAGGGAAAGGTCGCTGATTATATTCCTGCATTAGCGCGTATATCGAACCAGAAACTGGCGATTGCGGTGTACACCAATGAAGGAGAAGTGATTCAAGCTGGTGATGCAGAGGAAGCCTTCTCTGTACAATCTATCTCTAAGGCTTTGAGTTTGACGTTAGCAATGGTGCTCTATAAGCCGGAAGAGATTTGGCAAAGAGTAGGCAAAGAGCCTTCTGGTCAAGCCTTTAACTCGATGATTCAGCTTGAGATGGAGCATGGGATTCCTCGTAACCCGTTCATCAATGCTGGTGCAATTGTTGTTGCAGACCTACTACAAAGCCGCTTGTCAGCACCAAGACAGCGTTTATTGGAGTTTGTACGTCAGTTATCGGGCGATACTCATATTGTGTACGACAAGGTAGTAGCGGCTTCAGAAATGATGCATAGCGACCGTAATGCCGCTATCGCGTACTTGATGCGTTCATTTGGTAATTTTGAGAACGATGTTATCCCTGTACTTAATAATTACTTCCATGCTTGTGCACTTAAGATGACTTGTGTGGATTTGGCGAAAACCTTTAGCTACTTAGCGAACAAAGGTGTGTCAGTACAGACTAAGAAAGAGATCATCACGCCGGTAAAGACCAAGCAGCTGAATGCTTTGCTTGCAACTTGTGGCTTGTACGATGGGGCTGGTGAGTTTGCCTACCGTGTTGGTATGCCAGGAAAATCGGGCGTTGGTGGCGGTATTATTGCTATCGTTCCTGGCGAAATGACGATTGCGGTGTGGTCTCCAGAGCTTGATCCTTCTGGCAACTCGCTCGCAGGTACTAAGGCTCTAGAGTTGCTTTCAGAGCGAATTGGTCGTTCTATTTTCTAAGAGAAAGATTCGAGCACGGACGTTGTCCTATAGAACGCTTCGCACCGAGAGAGGGCTATAAAACAAAAAGGGTTGATCCTAAAGCCAACCCTTACGCAATGCTTCTCGAATCTCGAATCTCGAATCTCGAACTACTCGTCTTCTTCTGCCATAAAGGCTTCTAACAGATCATTGAGAAACAGCTTTCCTTTTTCAGTGATCTGCCAGTGAGTGTCGGTTTCCTTCAAGTAGCCTAGCTCTTTTGCCCATTCAATCGTTTTTTGAATCGAGTCAAAACCAAGCCCTGTCGTATCAATGAAATCCTGCTTTGGACATGCTTCCATTAACCTAAAGCGGTTCATGAAAAATTCAAAAGGGCGGTCTTCATTCGGCACTTCAAATTCATCTGATAGATAAGGTTTTACCATGTTTTGGTACGCAGCTAGATAGCCTCTAGGGTGCTTAACCTTAGTGGTACGAACAATGCGTCCATCTGTAAAGCTCAGCTTGCCATGAGAGCCACAGCCAATACCTAGATAGTCACCAAAGCGCCAGTAGTTGAGGTTGTGTTGACACTGATAGCCGGGCTTGCTGTAGCCTGAAATTTCGTACTGCACATACCCTGCGTCTGCGAGCTTCTTATGGCCTAGGTCGAAGATATCCCAAAGGTCATCATCATCAGGCAGCGTTGGTGTTTTGTAATAGAACATGGTGTTAGGTTCTATTGTTAGTTGATACCAAGATAAGTGTGGAGGATCGAGCTCGATTGCTTTGTCTAAATCAGCCAAGGCTTGATCAATGCTTTGATCCGGTAAACCGTGCATTAAATCTAGGTTGAAGCTATTCAATCCGATTTTATGCGCTAAATGAGCAGCGTTAACCGCTTCATCTTGCCCATGAATACGGCCAAGCCTTTCCAGTTTCTCTTGCTCAAAACTTTGCACACCCACCGAGATTCGAGTTATGCCTGCTTTTTGGTAACCAGCAAAACGCTCAGCTTCGATAGTTCCCGGGTTGGCTTCCATGGTGATTTCTATTTCAAGTTTGAACGGGATGCGCTGTTCAATGCCTTGCAGCAATCGACCTATACCTTCTGGAGAAAATAGACTCGGCGTGCCACCACCAATAAAGATCGAATGTAATGGGCGAGGTACGTCATTGAGTTGGTACTTTTCGATATCGGTATCGAGATCCTCAAGCAGAGCATCGATGTACTCTTTTTCAGGAATCTCGGCTTTGAGAGCGTGAGAGTTAAAATCACAATACGGACACTTTTGTACACACCATGGGATGTGTACATAGAGGCTAAGTGCGGGTGGTATTAGCGCTGCATTGTGCATTACAGAGCTTGCTCCTTGAGAGTCTTGAATAGTGACGCAAGCGCTTTACCACGGTGTGATAGTTGCTTCTTACGCGAAGATTCAAGCTCTGCTGAGGCGCAGTTATCTTCTGGTACAAAGAACACAGGATCGTAGCCAAAGCCATTCTCACCGTGTTCTTCAGTAAGAATACGACCTTCCCATTTACCGTGACACACTAGAGGTGTTGGATCATTCTCGTGACGCATTAGCACCAACACACAGTGGAAACGCGCAGTACGCTTTTCAGTTTCGACACCTTGCATCGCATCTAATAGTTTTTTGATGTTCTGCTTATCGGTTGCCCCTTCACCTGAGTAACGCGCTGAATAGATACCTGGCGCACCATTTAAGTAATCAACCTCTAAACCTGAGTCGTCAGCAATGGCTGGCAGCCCTGTTTCTTTCGCTGCGTGGCGAGCTTTGATGATGGCATTTTCAATGAAAGTCGTTCCTGTTTCAGCGACTTCTGAAACGTTAAATTCACTTTGCGCGACAACGTCAAAACCAAACTCAGACAGAATATCTGCCATCTCGCGAACTTTACCTTGGTTGCCTGTTGCTAAAACAATCTTACTCATGGGAATGTAGCTCTAAATAAGTTAATAAATGAAAAGTAAGGTTTGAGCTTACTCTTCTATATAGAATTTCTGTGTGAAACGCAGTGGACCAGTGCCTTTTAGGCCTGCGTTCACATCGATGTCGAAGGTGATGTTTTCTTCGTGAGTTACGGGGAACTCAGCAAGGTAATAAATCGCATCGCCTTCTTTGATTTCTCGAAACTTCAAAGTACGGGTGTTTCCAACGAGGTTCTTCGCTGTTCCCGTAATTTTAGCCGTTGTCGCAGGCTTGCCTAGAGAAGCCTTGTCTAACAAGCTGATGTTGAGGATTGCTGAGTATCCATTTCGCTTAAGTTTGTATTGCTTAGCGACTTGCGAAGTTAAGAACGTGGAATTAAAAGCCGAGTAATGAACCTCGACATCCTTAATGTTCTTAAATTGCCCAGCTGAGCTTGGTAAGGCAACAAGAGCGGTGAGTAGTGCTGTTATCCATAAACGCATAATGACTCCAATAAATAGCAAAAAGCCATCATAGGATGGCTTTGACTTCAGTTGGGATTTGGCTTGGCGAGCATATTCGAACTTGCTTGTGCCTACCGAGATCTCCCTTTTCTATCTTAATTTGCCCTTTTGCGACCTTAAACTGTTTCGCAAGGTATTTCGCTAAGTGGGCGTTGGCTTTGCCATCTACTGGTGGAGCAGTTATGGCAATTTTGAGTTCCTCACCATGCAAGCCAACAATCTTGTCTCGGCTTGCTTTGGGTTGGATATAGAGCCTAAGAAGAATATCGTTTTCCTCGGCCCAAACCGCTTTTGGCATCGTCAAAGTACCTGATGTTCGTACTTGAATTATAGCTGATACCAAATAGGACCAATCATGTCGCCCATTAGGAAGTTCGCAAACTGTAGAACAATGAACAGAACCAGAACGCTTAAGTCGAAGCCACCCATATCCGGTAGGATACGGCGGATAGGCATTAGCATTGGCTCAGTCAGTTGATGGAACACGTACTCGATTGGGCTACGGCCTTGGCTAACCCAGCTAAGGATTGCACGGATAAGTAGAACCCAGAAGATCAAACCACCAGCCGCTTTTAGCAAAGATAGTGCACCAAAGATCAGGAAGCTGATATCGAATACAGCTGCGCCGCCAGAGATAATCAGGTTGAGAGCAACGAACTTAAGCACACATAGCACATAAGCAAAAATAACCGTCGCAAGATCTAGGCTGCCGATTGATGGAATAACTCGGCGCAGTGGGGCAACAACTGGTTGTGTCGCTTTTACGATGAATTGTGAGAATGGGTTGTAGAAATCTGCACGTGATGCTTGTAGCCAGATACGCAAGATCACAACCATGATGTAAAGATCAAAAACGGTCGAGATCAGAAAGCTCATCGAGTTCATATTGTTTCCTTTTTCGGATTTACTTGCCGCTTAGATATAACCCGAGCGACAAAATGCTTAAAACAGTTTTTCCATCTCTTCAGCTCGAGCGACCGCCGCTTGCATGGCTTTGGCTACGATGTCTGATAGTTGATGTTCATTGAACGTGCGCAATGCTTCTGCAGTTGTTCCGCCTTTTGAAGTCACTTGTTCACGCAGTGTCGATAATTCAGTATTTGGATTCGCTACCACCATCTCTGCCGCGCCTAATGCAGACTGCTGCACTAATTTACGAGCGGTTTCTTGGTCAAAACCTTGCTTGATTGCTTCAGCTTGCATCGCTTCCATAAACAGGAAGAAGTAAGCCGGAGCGCTACCCGCCGCCGCAATGATGTTGTTGATTCCAGACTCTTGTTCAACCCAACTTACTTCACCAACAGCTTGCATCAGCTGAGAAGCAAAGTCTTTATCATCTTGGCTGACAGTTGCATCGGCATAAAGACCACTCATCCCTTTACCAAGCAGTGATGGCGTGTTTGGCATCACACGAACAAGGTTCAGTTGGCAGTTTAACATCTCATTAAGTCGATTCGCATTAATACCCGCGGCAATTGAGATAACCAGTTTGTTGCTGAAGTCGATATCTTGTAAGGGTTTACATACATCAGCCATCATTTGTGGCTTCACGGATAACACAACAACGTCTGCTTGCTCTGCTGCTGCAATATTATCGCTGGTGGTATTGATGCCGTATTCTTGTTCTAACGGCAGCCTTCTGGTTTCTGAAGGTGCTGTCGCAGTAATCTTTTGCGCTGGGTAACCACTAGCAACTAAGCCAGCTACAATTGAGCGAACCATGTTTCCCGCCCCAATAAAGGCGATGTTCTTATGTACCATATATAAAATCCTGAGCGTGTCGCTGCGCGGATAAGGCGAAGCGGTATCAATACTTGTACTTGTCGTTACTTACTACGGCTATTTCGCGTAATCACGAGCGCCGAAAATAGCTGTTCCAATACGAACCATTGTGCTACCAGCCTCAACTGCTGCATCCATATCACCACTCATCCCCATCGAAAGGGTATCAATGTCTGAATACTTCGCGGCTAGCTTGTCTTTAAGCTCTGCCAGTTGAGAAAATGCATTAAGCTGAGATTGATAGTCAGATACGTTTGCAGGAATCGACATCAATCCTCTTAAGGTGAGGTTGGGGAGCGATGAAATCAACTCCGCGAGTGCAAAAACTGTCTCTTCTGAGGTTCCAGATTTGGACTCTTCACCACTGGTGTTTACCTGAATCAACACTTGCAAAGGTGGAAGTTCGCTTGGTCGTTGATCATTAAGCCTTTGTGCGATCTTATCGCGATCGACGGAATGCACCCATTGAAATCTTTCCGCGATTGGGCGGGTTTTATTGGATTGAATTGGACCAATAAAATGCCACTCTAAATTTAGGTTAGAATGTTGTTCTGAAAAGTGTTTTACTTTATCTACACCTTCTTGAACATAGTTTTCACCAAAGGCAACTTGGCCTCCGAGTGCGGCTTCTAGAATCGCATCAATAGGTTTAGTTTTGCTGACGGCTAAAAGTTGCACGGACTCTGGAGCTCGTCCGCACTTTTGCTCAGCACTACGAATCTGTGAGGTGATTTGTTCGATATTTTGTTGAATACTACTCATAGCTGACTTTACTTAAGGGAAAATAAATGGATATCACTGAGTTACTAGATTTTAGTGTAAAGCATAACGCGTCAGATCTACATCTTTCTGCGGGTGTATCTCCAATGGTACGTATAGATGGTGAAGTAAGGAAGCTTGGAATCCCAGCTTTGAGTCATGCTGATGTGCATCGTTTGGTTTTTGAGATCATGAGCGATTCACAACGCGGCGAGTTTGAAGAAAAACTGGAAGTCGACTTCTCTTTTGAATTACCCAATGTTGGTCGCTTTCGTGTTAATGCGTTTAACCAAGCCCGTGGCTGCTCAGCTGTCTTTCGAACTATCCCTGTCGAAATCCCGACTTTAGATCAGTTAGGTGCACCTGAGATCTTCGAAAGGATTGCTAACTACGAAAAAGGGTTAGTGCTCGTCACTGGTCCAACTGGCTCTGGTAAATCAACGACTCTTGCGGCGATGGTTGATTACGTAAATCGCAACCACAATAAGCATATTCTGACGATTGAAGACCCGATAGAATTCGTTCACACCAATAATAAATGCCTAGTCAACCAGCGTGAAGTTCACCGTGATACTCACAGTTTTAAAGCGGCACTGCGCAGTGCCTTACGTGAAGACCCAGACGTGATTCTGGTTGGTGAACTTCGTGACCAAGAGACGATTAGCTTAGCGTTAACCGCAGCAGAAACGGGTCACTTGGTCTTTGGTACTCTGCACACCAGTTCTGCGGCTAAAACGATCGACCGTATTATCGATGTGTTCCCAGGTAGCGATAAAGATATGGTTCGTTCGATGTTGTCTGAATCACTGCGCTCGGTGATAGCCCAGAAGCTGCTAAAGCGTGTTGGTGGTGGTCGTGTGGCGTGTCATGAAATCATGATGGCAACATCTGCGATCAGAAACTTGATTCGCGAGGACAAGGTCGCTCAGATGTACTCGATCATTCAAACGGGCGCAGCGCACGGCATGCAGACCATGGAACAAAATGCGAAGCAGCTGATGGCGCAGGGCTTGGTTGATTCGGAAGAGGTCGAGAAAAAGATCGAAATTGAAACCTCAATGTTTTAATTAAGGTGTACATAATGGAATTGAATCAAATCCTTGAGGGAATGCTTTCTCAAAAGGCATCGGATCTCTATATCACTGTCGATGCGCCAATCCTGTTTCGTGTGGATGGTGAATTACGCCCCCAAGGAGAGAAGCTGAATGCGGCACAGGTTGCTCAATTACTTGATGCGATGATGGAACAAGATCGACGTGATGAGTATCAGCAAACGCGTGAGGCTAATTTTGCCATCGTGCGTGACTTTGGTCGTTTTCGTGTCAGTGCATTCTTTCAGCGAGAGCTACCTGGAGCGGTCATTCGACGTATCGAGACTAACATCCCAACCTTTGAGCAACTAAAGCTTCCTGATGTACTACAGGACCTATCAATAGCTAAGCGCGGACTTGTGCTGGTGGTTGGTGCGACAGGCTCTGGTAAATCGACCTCAATGGCTGCAATGACAGGCTATCGCAACACCAATCGCTCGGGACATATCTTGACGGTTGAAGACCCTATTGAATTTGTGCACGAACATAAAAAGTGCATCGTGACGCAGCGTGAGGTCGGGCTCGACACCGAGAGTTACGAAGTCGCGCTTAAGAACTCGCTACGCCAAGCACCAGACATGATCTTGATTGGCGAAATCCGTAGCCGTGAGACCATGGAATACGCGATGACCTTTGCTGAAACGGGTCACTTGTGTATGGCAACCTTGCACGCCAATAACGCTAACCAAGCGCTAGAGCGTATTCTTCATTTGGTGCCGAAAGAGCAGAAAGAACAGTTCTTGTTTGACCTATCGATGAACCTGCGTGGTGTCGTCGCTCAGCAACTCATTCGCGACAAGAATGGCAGCGGGCGTCATGGTGTATTCGAGATTCTGCTGAATAGCCCTCGTGTTTCTGACTTGATTCGTCGTGGTGAACTACACGAACTGAAAGCAACCATGGCTAAATCGAAAGAGATAGGTATGCAGACCTTTGACCAAGCTTTGTATGATTTAGTGATAGCAGGCAAGATCAGCGAAGAGGATGCGTTCCACAGTGCCGATTCTGCTAATGACTTGCGCTTAATGCTCAAAACTAGACGTGGTGATGACGACTACGGAACTGGGGCGTTGGCTGGTGTGAAGATAGATATGGGGTGATAAAAAACGCCTGATTTGATTCTAGGTTAAAATCAGGCGTTCATCATATTCATCGTTCGACTGCGTCTGTATTATCAACGCTTCTTGTTCTTAGGCTCGCTGATTACGTCTGCGTCAGTCGAAGTATGATTCATATAACCTGCATTATTGGAGCTTGTCGAACTGCATGCTGATATTGCTAGAGCTACGAAGATTGCTAGAAAAATTTTCATGTGAACTCCCACTTACCTAATAATGAATTGCTTCGACATTACGTCGTAATATCATTATAGGATCACAAAGGAGTTTAATCTTTGAGCTCTTAATTTTCGTTATGAATATTGTGCTTCAAACCAGCTCTCTAAAATGACGACTGCAGACTGGTTATCGACATTGCCTTTGCTTAGCGCTTTATAGCCGCCCATTTCAAAAAGGTCGGCTCTTGCTTCTGTGGTCGAGAGTCTTTCATCATGTAGTTCAACATCGACACCAAATCGTCCTTTAAGGCGGTTAGCGAACTTCTTCGCTCTAGGTGTAATGGTTGCTAAGTCTTTACCATGAAGGTCGGTAGGAAGGCCGACTACAATCAGGTTCGGCTGCCACTCTTTAATTTGTTTTTCGATATCGTCCCAATTTGGGATGCCATCTTTGGCTTTAAAAGCTTTTAGAGGGCTTGCGGTGCCCGTGATTTCTTGTCCTATCGCACTGCCGATACTTTTTGTACCGTAGTCAAATGCCATAATTGTTCGTGACATGGGGTTTCCAAATTTATCTGTGTTTGAGAGTGTCTGTTTATTTTATTTAGCTGATTTGAACTAGGCGTGGCCAGCGTCTGCTGAAAGCTGAGCCGCATTTATTCCTAACATCTGCACGGCGACTTTCCAGCGGTCAGAAATCGGTGTATCGAAGATGACCTTCGGATCGGCTTCAACGGTTAACCATGAGTTCTCGGTCAGTTCGGTTTCCAGTTGTCCCGGTTCCCATCCAGCATACCCAAGTGCGACTAAATAATTCATCGGCTCATCTTCTGTGCCCAACACCATCAAGATATCTTTTGAAGTCGTCACCGAGATTTGATCTGTCATGTTGATGCTGGATTGATAGCTGCCTTTAGGTTTGTGCAAAATAAATCCACGGTCTTCTGCGACCGGCCCACCGTTCAATACTGGCTTATCAAGACTTGCTTGGTTGGATTTCGGCTGCTCAGAATCAACCTTAACTTGTTTAAGCATGCTGCCGACAGTGACATCGATAGGGGCGTTGATCATCAAACCCATCGCGCCTTCGTCATTGTGCTCACAAAGGTAAATCACCGAATTTTGAAAGTATGGGTCTTTCATTCCGGGCATAGCAACCAGAAAGTGGTTCGTTAAATTCATAGAGCCTCCTGCCAGTGTGTTCCCAGTAAAGGAAAAAGAGCGGCGTAAAGCCGCTCATTGTTCTTTGCCTAGATATTTCTGTGTTTTCGAATAGCTAAGGCTTTCTTTAGTTTAGGCTATTTAGCGTTAACGCGACGCTCAATTGCATCCATTAATTTACCTGTAACTGAAATATCAAAAGCGGCTTCAATTTCACGGATACAAGTGGGGCTAGTCACGTTAATTTCAGTCAGCTTGTCGCCGATAACATCAAGCCCAACAAAGATTAAGCCTTTCTCTTTCAGTGCTGGAGCAACTGCTCTTGCGATAGCCCAGTCTGTTTCACTTAGAGGACGAGCTTCACCTGTACCGCCAGCAGCAAGGTTACCTCGAGTTTCCCCTTTTGCAGGAATACGCGCTAGACAGTAAGGCATTGGCTCACCGTCAACCACAAGAATACGCTTATCACCATTGCTGATGTCTGGAACAAAAGTTTGTGCCATTGCGTAGTTCTGACCGTGGTTGGTCAAGGTTTCAATAATAACTGATACGTTTGGATCGCCTTCTTTCACACGGAAGATAGACGCGCCGCCCATGCCATCAAGCGGTTTTAGAATCACGTCGCCGTGTTCTTCTCGGAACGCTTTAATTTTTTCAGCTTTACGAGTCACGATGGTGGTCGGTGTCAGTTCAGGGAACCATGCCGTGAACAACTTCTCGTTACAGTCACGTAGGCTTTGTGGTTTGTTGACGATCAGTGCGCCGTTCTCTTCAGCACGCTCAAGAATGTAAGTTGCGTAGATGTACTCAGTATCAAACGGAGGATCTTTACGCATTAGTACCGCATCTAAATCGGATAGCGCGATAGTCTGTTCTGATTTGAACTCGTACCAACCGTTTGGATCTTCTTTTAGTTCAACAACCTTAGTGTCAGCAATGGCTACGCCTTGATCTAAATGTAGATCATCCATTTCCATGTAATG
Source organism: Vibrio sp. 10N.222.54.A3 (assembly GCF_041474095.1). Lineage (NCBI taxonomy): Bacteria > Pseudomonadati > Pseudomonadota > Gammaproteobacteria > Vibrionales > Vibrionaceae > Vibrio > Vibrio sp. 10N.222.54.A3. Next base: position 6,634 of record NZ_JBFRTN010000135.1, on the reverse strand, counting down.
GATTTCGTAACCACGACGCTGAGCTTCAAGCATCATGGCAAAGCTAGAGTCTTTTTTGATGTTAATGGATGAAATTGGATCCATTACGATGCCAAGTTTGATCATTTTTTTCTCCTAGCCTAGATCGCCAAAACGGACTTGTAAGGCAGTAATTGCGGTTAGAGCTGCTGTCTCGGTACGAAGTACACGTGGGCCGAGTAGCGTCTCTTCAAATTTGTATTGTTCTGTCATGCCGATTTCTTCAGCCGACAAGCCACCTTCAGGGCCGATCAATAGGCGTACCTTACTGATAGGTTCTGGAAGGGTATTAATTGAGTATTTTGCACGAGGATGTAAGTTCAGCTTTAATGCTTCACTCGGTTCGCTACACCACTCTTCAAGTTGCATGATAGGGCGAATGACTGGAACCGTATTGCGGCCACACTGTTCACACGCCGCGATAGCAATCTTTTGCCACTGTGCGAGTTTTTTCTCGAAGCGTTTTGTATCAAGCTTAACGCCACAGCGCTCTGAGATTAAAGGGGTAATGGTGTTCACACCAAGCTCAACCGATTTCTGAATCGTGAACTCCATTTTGTCGCCACGTGAAATCACTTGGCCTAAATGTAAGTCTAACGGAGATTCGCTGCTGCGTTCGATGCGTTCAGAAACATTAACGGTGACATTTTTCTTTGATACTTCGGCTATCGTCGCAGGGAATTCAGCGCCACTGCCATCAAATAGAAGGACTTCTTGGCCTTCTTTCATGCGAAGGACACGACCAACATGACCCGCGGCATCTTCGCCTAAAGCGAGTGAACCTAACTGATGAATGCGTTCTGGGTGATGAATACGAGGGATTCTCATGCTGGTAAACCTATAAATATGTTCATTTGGGTATTTTGTCTCTGCCTAACATGGATGCTTTTAGTTGAAAAAACAAGGGTAGAGCAAGAGTTTCAGGGGCAATTCTGAAACTCTTGTTTGAGATAGTTAGGAATGTTGATTGTACGAGCGACGTTATTTACAAGCAGGGTAAACAAATGGGTTGTGATTACCTTGGATGGCATAGATTCGCTCATCACGAGTACATTCCCACTTGTCGACAGGAAATTGCTTGTTCCACGCCATCATTAGGTTGGTTTGTTGCTTAGATAGTTTGAAACCATACTCTTGGCTCATGTAAAGGTAAGTACGCGCGATAGAGCCTTTTGCTCTGTCTGGCGGCATAACTTTACGCTGCTTGAAGTTGACCTGCATTTCGCACTGACCATAGCTCACGCCATCCATTCCATTCCACTGGCTGAAGTTGTAGTTCGAACGGTCACCATTTACTTCACCGATAGCTGGCGTTAGGTTGTGGAGATCGGCTTCCATGGACTTGAATACTTTGTCATTGCGAGTGCAGTTCTTGCGCCCGCCATCTTGCCAGCACTGACGCTGGTGGCCGAATTGCCAAGCTGGAACCACGTGTTCCCACTCAATTCGACTCGCTCGCTTTTGTTGTTTTCGGACTTGATAACCACAGCCGTCAAGGTCGGGAATCCCTTTCTTTTTGTCCTTCCATGTAATGTCACAACCACAATAAAATGAAGTCGGGTGGTCGAGATAAATCTTCACCGCTTCTCTTTTTGCTTTGGAGAATGAGCTCGGTGGTGCGGCGAAAACGCTTTGGGTTACCAGTAGGCCAAATACTATTGATAAGTAAAAAGACACAGGTAGGCCAAATGCTTTGATGGTGAGTTTTTGCATAGAAAAAGACTGATAAAAGTATGATAAACATCAGTCTAGCACTCAAAGGATGAGTTTCTCCATTACATTTCTATCATCAACTTAATCGAGTGTTGCTTTCTGAAATAAAAAGGATGGGGTTACCAAATCGAATAGGTGCGAGTCTAGGACTTTAGCTGAGCTGTGTGCCTGTGAAGGATAAGGTTTGATTGCACAGCTGGCAGCGGTAGGTCGATTGATTCCGAAGTACTTTGTTGTGTCGTCTGATTGATAATGGGTAAGTGGTGCACTCACATCGATATTCAAAGGTTTTCCCTTGAACTGACGCGATTTCAAAGCTGTGAGTTGTTCTGGCTGGCACGTTGAATACTTTTTCCATCACGTATTTCCACTCGTTTCCGTGAGGCCTAACACGTCCGAAAACCTGATGCGTGATCAGGTGTGCGAGTTCATGTGGCACAACCTCGTTGATGAAGGCATCTTCATTTTCAGAAAATAGTACGTGGTTGAGCTTAATTTCGTTGAGCTGAAGGTAGGCCTTTCCCGCCGCTTTGCCTCTTAACTTGAAGGTGATAGTTGGGTGTGGAAATTCACGAGAGAAATGTTGATTTGCGATAGCTAGGCATTCGGCCAATTTCTTATTTGCTCGGTGTTGTTGCGGGGTGTAAGACAAACGTTGTTAACTCCAAATAAAAGGCCTCAGCGTTTAAACCAAGGCCTAATCATAACATTGCTTGTTGATCTAGCGATGCTTTACACGTGATGTTTTTTCTTAATGATCTCGTGATAAGCGTGCCATGTAGCATAGCCAAGTAGCGGCATGGTGACGATCATTCCGATGCCGTAGGTGGCAAAACCCACCAAAATACCGGCACAAATAATACTCGCCCAAACCACCATTGCAGGGATGTTCGATTTCACGGCATTAAAGCTAGTGAAAATCGCACTCATCACATCAACGCGTCTCTCCATCATTAACGGAATTGAAAATGCTGAGATGCTAAATATGAGGCTTGCGATAACAAAACCAATCACAGAACCCGTAATTAAGAAGGGAGCGAACTCAGCCAGTGGTGCGCCTTGCACTGAAGGGTAGAGCGCGTGCAATAACGCAGCGATACGCATCCAGAATATCATCGCAACCATCAATACGATCGCAAAGGCCCATTGGTGGGTGGAGTTGCGAGTGATGGCTTTCATCGAGTGCAGTAGGCTTGCGTTGTGGCCTTTTTCTCTTTCCCAAGCTGCGTCATACAAGCCCAGAGCAAGAAACGGCCCTATTAGCATGTACACGATCAGGCTTGGCATTACGACCAAGTGTGTTCCTTGCCATTGGACAAGCTGAACAATGGCGATTGCCGCTCCCATAAAGCACAAACCGTAGAATGCGCTGATTAATGGCATTCTTACTAAGTCATGCAGAGCAAGCGACAACCAATGAAAGGGTGCGGAAATACTGATTTGGTTACAAGGAATGGTGCGAGCGTAATCCTTATCGCTGACCTTGTGTTTTTTATCGTTCAGTTCGGATGGGTGCGCGGTACGAGGCATAGATCCCCCTAGTTAAATAACGTCCTAGTTATAATTCCATAAGGCTCATCGATGTGGCTCGTGTGAGAGTTATGGTGTTGAGCTAAATTGCTCTTTGTCATCCCAGTTTTTGTTCTAGCGTGCATTTAACGAGCGTTATCAGGCTGAATTAATTTAAGTTAAATGTGAGCTTGATCTCTTAGGAGTTACCTTAACTATTGTCAGTAGTGTTAGAAAACACAAATTATCAGCGGTTTTTTATACTAAGTGGTTAACGGTAAAGAAGGGCATTAGAGAAGAGAATGGCGAGTGAAAGTAAGGTAAGTACATAAAAATAAAGCCCTTACTAAGAAGTAAGGGCTTTAAAGAAACAAATCGCAGTGGCTAAATTATTTTAGGCCAGCGAAGTCCGCAAGGATTGCTGCTTTGTCAGTCGCTTCCCAAGGGAACTCTTCACGACCGAAGTGGCCGTATGCAGCAGTCTGCTTGTAGATAGGCTGAAGAAGGTTCAACATCTCTTGAAGACCGTATGGACGTAGGTCGAAGTTTTGACGAACTGCTTCAATGATAATTTCGTGAGCTACTTTTTCAGTACCAAACGTTTCAACCATGATAGATGTTGGATCAGCAACACCGATAGCGTAAGACAGTTGAATCTCACAACGGTCAGCCATGCCAGCAGCAACGATGTTTTTCGCAACGTAACGAGCCGCGTAAGCTGCAGAACGGTCAACTTTTGATGGATCTTTACCAGAGAATGCACCGCCACCGTGACGAGCTGCGCCGCCGTAGGTATCAACGATGATCTTACGACCTGTTAGACCACAGTCACCCATTGGGCCACCGATTACGAAACGGCCTGTTGGGTTGATGAAGAAGTTAGTGTCTTTGTTGATCCACTCAGCAGGAAGTACTGGTTTGATGATCTCTTCCATTACTGCTTCACGTAGATCCGGTGTTGTTACTGAATCGCAGTGTTGAGTCGAAAGAACAACAGCGTCGATACCAACGATTTTACCTTGGTCGTATTGGAACGTAACTTGAGATTTCGCATCAGGGCGAAGGAAGTCAAGTTTACCGCTCTTACGTACTTCAGCTTGCTTCTTAACAAGAAGGTGAGAGTAAGTAATTGGAGCCGGCATTAGGATTGGTGTTTCGTTAGTCGCGTAACCAAACATGATGCCTTGGTCGCCTGCGCCTTGCTCTTTAGGGTCTTCTTTATCAACACCTTGGTTGATGTCTGGAGACTGCTTACCAATTGTGTTTAGAACAGCACAAGAGTCAGCGTCAAAGCCCATATCAGAATGAACGTAACCAATTTCACGTACTGTTTCACGAGTGATTTCTTCGATATCAACCCATGCAGACGTTGTTACTTCACCGCCAACCATAACCATGCCGGTTTTAACGTAAGTCTCACAAGCAACACGTGCTTTTGGATCTTGTTCCAAGATGGCATCAAGAACAGCATCAGAGATTTGGTCTGCAATTTTATCTGGATGGCCTTCTGAAACAGATTCAGAAGTGAATAGGTGCTTAGCCATGAGAGCTCCACTTTTAGTTTTTGGTGTAAATAGTTTATGGCGTCGCAAGCTAGGAAGCGCGCCATTAAATACAGTATATTTTGTAGGTGTTTCTACATCTAGACGGCTATTCTAAATTCCAGCGGTCGAATTACAAGCTCTTTTTTATGATATGTCATAACTAATCGTTTGCGTATCGATTGAGATAAGCCACTGCCAAGTGATGTAAATGTTCGAAAATTGCGAAAAATGACCGTTAAAATGCCAGTAAAACGTTTGCAGTCGCAATAGTCGTTTGAGAGAATACCCGCGCTAATTAAAATGAAAACATTAGCACTATCTCTTTTTTAAATCGCTTATGTATCCAGGAGCAGACATGCCTTCTCGTAAAGATCTAGCCAATGCAATCCGCGCACTTAGCATGGACGGTGTTCAACAAGCAAATTCAGGCCACCCAGGCGCACCTATGGGTATGGCTGACATCGCTGAAGTTCTTTGGCGTGGCCACTTGAACCACAACCCAGCAAACCCAGAGTGGGCTGACCGCGACCGTTTTATCCTGTCTAACGGCCATGGTTCAATGTTGATTTACTCTCTGCTTCACCTTGCAGGCTACGAGCTTTCAATTGAAGATCTGAAAAACTTCCGTCAACTGCACTCTAAGACTCCTGGTCACCCAGAGTACGGTTACGCTCCTGGTATCGAGACAACGACGGGTCCTCTAGGTCAAGGCATCACTAACGCTGTTGGTATGGCAATGGCAGAGAAAGCACTGGCTGCACAGTTCAACAAAGAAGGCCACGACATCGTAGACCACTACACTTATGCATTCATGGGTGATGGCTGTCTGATGGAAGGTATCTCTCACGAAGCATGTTCACTAGCTGGTACGCTAGGTCTTGGTAAGCTAGTTGCTTTCTGGGATGACAACGGTATCTCTATCGATGGTGAAGTGGAAGGTTGGTTCTCTGACGATACTCCTAAGCGTTTTGAAGCATACGGCTGGCACGTAATCCCAGCAGTAGACGGTCACGATCCGGAAGCAATCAATGCAGCTATCGAAGCAGCTAAAGCAGACCCTCGTCCAACGCTTATCTGTACTAAAACTATCATCGGTTTTGGTTCTCCAAACAAAGCTGGTACGCACGACTGCCATGGCGCTCCACTAGGTGCTGATGAAATTACAGCAACTAAAGCAGCACTTGGTTGGGAACACGGTCCTTTCGAAATCCCAGCAGATATCGCAGCTGAGTGGAATGCGAAAGAAGCGGGCGCAGCAAAAGAAGCGGCGTGGAATGCTAAGTTTGACGCATACGCAGCGGCTTACCCTGAGCAAGCAGCAGAATTCAAACGTCGCACTAACGGCGAACTTCCAGCTGAGTGGGAAGAGAAAGCAAACGCAATCATTGCTGATCTTCAAGCTAACCCAGCAAACATCGCTTCACGTAAAGCATCTCAAAATGCTCTAGAAGCGTTCGGTGCTATGCTACCTGAATTCATGGGCGGCTCGGCTGACCTTGCGCCTTCTAACCTGACTATGTGGTCTGGTTCTAAGTCTCTTGAAGCAAACGACTTCTCTGGTAACTACATCCACTACGGTGTACGTGAATTCGGTATGACGGCTATCATGAACGGTATCGCTCTGCACGGTGGTTTCGTACCATACGGCGCAACGTTCCTAATGTTCATGGAATACGCTCGTAACGCTATGCGTATGGCTGCTCTGATGAAAGTTCAGAACATCCAAGTTTACACGCACGACTCTATCGGCTTAGGCGAAGATGGTCCTACTCACCAACCGGTTGAACAGATCGCTTCTCTACGTCTAACGCCAAACATGAGCACATGGCGTCCATGTGACCAAGTTGAGT
>NZ_JBFRTN010000134.1:0-20192 GCF_041474095.1 Vibrio sp. 10N.222.54.A3 | reverse complement strand
GGCGCACCATTAAAAAGGCCACTCGATTGAGTAGCCTTTTGTTTATTGGTTCAGAGTGCTTATAAGCGGTTGAGCGTTATAAACCTTGAACGCTCTTTGCGTTAGAAGCTATAAGCCTTACAGCCCATAGACATTGAACCCTATAAAACTTGTACGCTATAGACCTTGCACGTACTGAGCATTAGTTCGAACTTCAACCATCTGCTCTAGGTTCTGTTGTGAACCTTCAACGCCGTTCAGTAGCGCTTCGAAATGCTTGATAAGCTCAACTTTGTCTTTCACTTCTTTAGAACCTGCACCGATGTTGGTTAGGTCAATGAAGAACTCGTCGAACAGACCAGAGAAGTCAGTTACTGCGTCGTGGTTCAAGAACTGCTCGTGGTTGTAAATGCTTGGGTAGCCACCCTTCTGTTTATCAACCGCAAAAGAGATGCCTTTCACGTTGGTAATCGTGGTCGCTTTCTCACACTTCAACATACAACCTGCTTCGATGCTTGGCTTGTTACAACCCACGGTTCTTTGGAAGAAACACTGACGGCTGGTCATCATCAAGATTGGGTGGTAAATGCTGTAGAACAGTTTGAAGTTCTCTGGGCGACGAATATGACGAATCTGACCTTTGTTGATCTCGTTCGAAATGAATGCGCCTGCACAGTTCAGCTCTTCTTTCAGAGTAACCAGTGCGTGAGAGTTGGTCGTGTTCATGAACGGGCCTGCAACCCACTCAATACCCATCTCGTAAGCTTTGTAAGCAATACCCGTGTTGTTGGTTACGATGCGAGCTGGCTTGATCTCTTCAATAATACGAACCGCTTCGTCGTAATCTTTACCGATCAATACCGCTGGGAACCAAGGAATCAAACGTGGGTTTGCTGCCAAGATGTCGATGTACTTGTTACAACGCTTCTTGAAGCTTTCTGGAAGTTTGAAGTAAACATCCGCGTCAGTCACGTCACACAGGTGTAAGTCTTCTACATCGGCGATAAGCATCGACATAGTCGGCTTCTCGTTCACTTTAGGGTGCTGAGGCAGTGCTGGCACTTCAACGTGCTTAATCACTTCCACAGAGCCGTTCAGAATGAAGTCGATCTCGTCTTTTAGGTCTGAAACTTCTTTTAGAGGAATCAACAAGCCTGCATCCACTTGACTGAAGTCGTGGCTTTCTAGCGTGTGAACTGCACTCTTCACGTTTTTGAAGCGCTTCTCAAGTAGCTCTTGAGTAATCGCCTTCTCTTCAACCGCTTTCAATAGCGATTTAGATTGAAGAGTAAAGTTCTCTTTTGGCGTGTTCACAGTCACCGTAAATGGTTGACCCACTTTTGCGCTGAACGACAGTGCTACTGGTGTCTTGCGAATATCAAGGAACTCGATCTTGTCACGCATTTCGTTACCAAGAACGTCTTTCGCTTGGTGAAGTTCGTTGGTCACTTCTTGAATCTGTACAACTGAGATTTCGTTGTTCTGCTCCGTCGCTTTTTCAACAGCGTAGTTCATGCTGTTGTCGCGCGGGTTATCGATGAACATGTCTTTCGTTAGGTTGCCCTTTAGGAAAGAGTTGGTGAAATCACGGTTGAATACTTTGTGTAGGTTCGAATCGTCTTCGATCAACAAACCACTTTCTACAAAGCTATCAATCTGTTTACGCCATGTGTCTACCACGGTGTAAACGTAGTGTGCGCCTTTAATACGGCCTTCTACTTTCAATGAGTCGACTTTCGCATCAACCAATTCAGGTAGGTCGTAGTAAGCTGAGTTATCTTTCAGGTTAAGTGGGAACTTGTTGCCCGCGTTGGTGATTTCGTACTCATCACGACACGCTTGGCTACAACGACCACGGTTACCTGAGTTACCCACACTTACTGAGCTTGAGTAACATTGACCAGAGAATGCGATACACAGAGCGCCGTGTACGAACACTTCGGTTAATACGTCGTGATCGTGTGCCACTTCCGTCAGCATCTTGATTTCAGGCAGGTTCAACTCACGAGACAAGTTAACGCGCGTCGCGCCAATCTTAGACAAGAACTTAATCTGGCCTTCGTTGTGCGTAGTTAACTGAGTCGACGCGTGAACGTCTAACGATGGGAAATGCTTCTTAACCAGGTTGAATAAACCCAAGTCTTGAACAATGATGCCGTCCACTTTGGTGTTCACAAGCTGGTTCAGCAGTTTGGTGATGCTCTTAGTCTCGTGCTCCAGTAGCACAACGTTAAGAGTCAGGAACACTTCACAGCCGTATTCATGAGCAAGGCGAATCACACCATTCAATTCGTCTAACGACAGGTTAGAGGCTCTGTTACGAGCGTTGAATGTGTCTAAACCACAATAAACTGCATTAGCACCCGCTACGATGGCGGCTTTTATCGCTTCTACATCGCCACCTGGGGCTAATAACTCAATTTTTCTGCTCATTTTTGAAGTCGCTCACTTACTTATAATTTTTAAGCCGCGTATTCTACCCACATCACGATCTCTTTACCACCGTACAACACTTTTCAAACTAAATGACCTCAATAATGCCGAACGAATCCGATCTACCTATCCTTTATTCTTTACGCCGTTGCCCTTATGCAATGCGCGGACGAATGGGCATCGCACTATCACAGCAAAAAGTGTTACTTCGAGAAATTGTTACCAAAGACAAGCCTAGCGAACTATTGGCCAGTTCGCCAAAAGGAACAGTGCCTGTATTGGTGTTACCCAATGGACAAGTCATTGAACAGAGCTTGGATGTGATGAACTGGTCACTTCAACAAAACGATCCTCAAGATCTTCTGCGTTCAAGCAATCCAACGCTTAGCGAACAAGTTCAGCAGCTCATTAAAACCAACGATGAAGAATTTATTGGTCACTTAGAAAGGTATCGTGCATCGGTTCGTTACCGAAACATCGATGTTGAACAACGCCGACAAGCCTGCGAAACCTTCATTAAGCAGTTAGAAGTGCGACTTACCGATCAGCCCTACTTTTTTGGAGAAAGCCCAAGCTTGGCCGATTTTGCGGTGATGCCTTTCGTCAGTCAGTTTGTGCGAGTCGAAAAGAAGTGGTTTGTGAAATCGGAATATCAAAACGTAGGACGTTGGTTAAGAGCGCACCTTGAAAGTAAGCTCTACACCCAAGTCATGAAGCAATACCCTTTGTGGAATGAAACCAAGCAAGATTGTCTTTTTGGATAACTTAAGAGAATTTTGGGTGACTTAAGGGTATCTAGGGTGATCTAGGGGAATTCTGGAATAGATAATTCCTAGGTATTAAAGTAGTTACGTGACACTGTATCTTCTTTGTAAAGAACAGATATTCAAAGGCTTAACTGGGATTCCGTTGTCTCTTTACCGGTAACTACTGTCTCTTAACTGGCAAACACAGTCTAAGCTAAGCCTTTTGTTCATTTTAACCTGATCACTGAATCGCTATCGAAATCTCGACTTCAGTTTCACCTTTGTATAGTTCAAAATCTGTCGTGTAAGTTCTCACATGTGGGCAGTCAGCAGCGCTGAAATACGCCCACACTTCACCCCATAGGTCGATCACAGCTTGAGGGAGTTCACCTTCAGCAGAAAACGTTAAGTATTTGCCTGCTTGTATTTCGGTTTCTACAAGCGCATCTAAATTGTTATCGGTGAGTGCGCTAGTACAAGCGATAACATCAAATTCACCCGTAAAGTCTGACTCGTAGTTGGTGTAGACACCGTACACTTTTGAATCCGGCGTTAATTTTGGAAACGCTTGGTCAAAAAAGCCCTGCCACAATTGCCCTATCTTGGCTTTGGCTGGGTCCATCTCATCGGTATTAGTGGTTCTTACTGAAAAACCATACGCCTTTACGGCTTCAATCGTTTCTACTTTCATTCGTTTTATTCCTAAACCAATTGACGATCTAACTATATTGAATCCAATGTTTTGTAAAATAATACGACTAATCTTGTATCTCTTTATGCCCACACTTTTCACAGACAAGGTGACGAGAAAACTCATCCATTGACGCGATAAACGGGCCAAGGAACCAACCTTTTATCATGCCTGCCCAAAACTCGCTTCGCTTTTGGTTAGGTTTGTCTGCAAACGCACTCGTCTTTCTGACCAACACAACAACATGTTGTGTGTCTTCTCTGCATGCGGTGCAATAGCATTGTTCTATGGTGTTATTCATTTGAAAGCCTATGACGTTTTGAATGAAATCTGCTGAAAATGAGGGTTGTCGACACAAACTTCTAGTGTGGAAAGGTCTGTGAGTACGACAAGTTGTTCTAAACCTTGAATACTGACCTTAATGCACTCTTCACGGCTATCATTGCGTTGAGTATCTAATCCGACACATTCAATCTGCTCGCCAGATTTCAGCGTTAATTTGATTGGGTATCGGTGCATACACACAATCTCAATATAATCGTAATCGTTGCAACTAATCATAATACCCTTCCAATTCATCCACCACGCTAATGCGACATGCCATACTATTCAATATCTTTACAATCAATAAGTTACTCGTATCACAATCGCATTGCCATAATCAGATTATTGAGTAATTTGTTAAATTTAATCTCGTTCTCACCATTCACATTTCATCTGTGAACGACAATTTAAGGCTTCAAGAATCCTTTCCAATAATGGTACAAACCACCAATGTCTGAAGAACACATTAGCGACATTGCGCCTTTGATCTGTTCTTCGCTCCACTGCCACCATTTCATTTCTAGCAACTGAGCGATTTCAGTCTCATTGAAACGATAACGGATATGGCGTGCTGGGTTTGAACCGACAATCGAGTATGGCGCGACATCTTTAGTCACAACCGCTCGACTTGCGATGATGGCTCCGTCACCAACCTTAACACCACTCATGATCATGGCTTCTGTGCCAATCCACACGTCGTTACCAATCACGGTATCACCAGAGCGTTCAAAGCCGTCTATCGCACCTTCAAACTTCTCATCGTCTTGATAGAAAAACGGGAAGGTACTCACCCACTGGTTTTGGTGGCCTTGGTTGCCCGCCATCATAAACACGGCGCCAGAACCAATCGAGCAGTAGCTGCCAATGATCAGCTTATCGATGTCGGTTCTATCCGGTAATAGGTAACGCGCACAGTCATCAAAGCTGTGGTTATGGTAGTAACCCGAGTAATAGCTGTGCTCGCCCACGATGATGTTCGGGTTGGTCACTTGTTCTTTGAGTGACTTTCCAACAAACGGGCTTTCAAAATAGTTTTTCATGGTTGTACTCTTAGTTTCGTTCTTTTAGTTAGGTACTTTTGTTGCGTGTTGATGGTTGTAACTTGTTTATATTAGTGTAAAGGCAAACGTGCCCTATCGACCGCCTGCAATATCAATAAACGAGCCGGTGACATACGAAGCTTCGTCTGATAATAACCACGCGATAGAGTTCGCGACTTCTTCTGGTGTGCCACCTCGTTGTAACGGTAACTGCGAAGCTAGTCTGTCTACGCGATCTGGCTCTCCGCCGTCTGCATGCATCTCAGTATAAATACAACCTGGCCTTACGCCATTCACTCGGATATTGCGTGAAGCTAATTCAAGCGATAAGCCTTTGGTGAGTGAATCCATCGCACCTTTCGATGCTGCGTAATCCACATACTCAAACGGTGCGCCAGTACGAGAAGCGGCAGACGATACATTCACAATCGAACCCGCGCCATCGGCTTGTTTGATAAAGGCTTTACTGCACAGAAAGCAGCTTGATACGTTGGATTTCATCACCTTTTCAAAGCGATCCAATTCAATATCAACCAACGGTGACTGGGTAAACAAGATCCCGGCATTATTGACCAAGTGCGTCACTGGACCTAGCTTATTACGAGCAATCTCAAATAAAGATTTCACGTCCGATTCAACAGACACATCCGCACGCACACTAATCGCGGTTCCGCCTTGTTCGCGAATCTCATTCACTAGATCTTCAGCTCGCGACTCATTGTGTATGAAGTTAACGCATACAGCATAGCCTTGACTGGCCAACAATTTAGACGTCGCTGCGCCAATACCTCGGCTTCCGCCGGTTACAATCACTACCTTGTTCAATGAAACCTCCTAATGTTTACTTTTTCTGTGCAACCTGATTGTTCGATACAAACTGATCGTATCGACACAAACTAATTACTCGACACAACCTGAACCCACTGCGATCGCCACGCCGGCGCTTCGAATGGTTCTGGCCAAAACTCAGTTTGCTTTTGAATTAAACCATCAACAACCGTGTGAAAGGTGATCACTCGGCCTTTCAACACACTGTCAGTGACCGAAACGTCCGTTACTACCGTATCACCTTCACAGACAATCGAATTGAGCGTGAACTTCCAAACACCATTGGCTGGATATTCAGAGTTGATTGCAGTGAAGTTGTCGCGCCCTAACGTCAATTCAGACGACTGCGGCCAATAGCCTTCAAAATCTGCGGTTAGCCATTCACCTGCCTTTGCAAAATCATTACTGCGCATTGCATCCCAAAATCCCAATACCACTTGTTTTGGTGTCATTATTCTTCCTTAAAGTTATTTACGTGTGGTGATTTTTAAATGTCTGCTTCGTTATGCGTACTTGCTAATGATCGTTAAAAGATCATCGACACTGTTAGCAATGTAATCGGGCTTGGTTTGCCAATTTTCAGGTTTCGATCGGCTATAACCTGCTGCAACGGCAATCACTTTTGCGTTTTACCCAGCGCGGCTTCAATATTGCGAGCAAACTGTGTGTCCGCTTCATGGTCACCGATGTACATCAAACAAAGCTCGTTAGTCGGATCGGCGCCAAATATGTTCTCGACACATTTCACACCACCAAATGGATGGGGTTTTTGGTTACCGTTCGAGACATCGTCATAGCCCACGACCGATTTAAACAAATCGCCGATGCCATAACTGTCGAGCACACCACGAATATTCAATTGAGAGTTTTGAGAGCAGATCCCATGAGGAAGATGAGCAAACTGATTAACCACGGTTTCCATTCCTTCAAACAAGGCAACGGCTGTTTGGTTTTTCTCTTGATGCTCTGCCCACATTCCACCAGCGATCAACATTTCGTCATGGGATAAGCCGTAATAGTCGACATATAAGGCTTGCCAGTTTTTAGCCCCGTGGTTGGCTTCATGATAAAGCGCTTCGCTAAGCAAATATTTAGGTAAGTTGTCGCCTGACAAGTGTGGCGCGACTAAAGAGATAATGTCTTTTGTGATTGCGATATTCTTTGGAACGGAATTGACTATGGTTCCATCGTAATCCCACAGGATGGCATCTAACTTCATACACTATCTCTTTGTTTCGATTAGTAATTTGAATTTATCATTCATAAGCCTATTTAGGGCAATTTTATTGTCTTGAATTTCGAAATTTGTCGAATAGAAGCAAAGCTAGAGAACAAACCGTTACTAGCAAACAAAAACCAAACAGTGTTTGCTCACATCACTGCTTTATCAATTGCAATATATGCGTATAATCCCTGCTCCATTGCGCTATCGCCGTTAAAAATAGCGCCATTCAACATTTTTAATGAGTACCCAATGTCGAAACTATTTTTCAAAGGCCGTATCGAAACAAGACAGAACCACGTTCTTGCTGGCTACAACGTAAACCGCGATGTGAAAGCGGGTACTGAAGAATCTCCAATCGCAGTAATGGTTCAAACTGAAGCGCGCAAAGCAGAAGTTGAAGCACTAGCCGCTGAAAATACTATCTTCGTTACTGTTACAGTCGACGCAGACAAAGAAGAGAACACCATCGAGCTTGATACTCTACTGAACAAGCCAAAAACGATGACGTTTGAAAAGACCCCTAACCGTAACGATCCGTGTTCTTGCGGCAGCGGTAAAAAATACAAGAAGTGTTGTGCATAAGCGCTTTGACTTGAAGAATTTAAAAACGGACCGGTAGCAATATCGGTCCGTTTTTTTATACGCTAAGCAAGCTTATTCAGCGTAAGACAAATTATTAGGCGTCAGACAAACTGAAGCCACTAAATTTGGCGAAATTAGGCGTCGCCTTACTGCCACTGAACGTATAAAGCATCACACCCTGTTCACTGCCTACTAACGAATCAAACGTGATCACTTCCTGCCATTGTTGTTTTTCTAACGGGCGGAAATGAGCGCTGACTTTTCCGCCTTGTTTGACGAGCTTTACCGACACACTAGATTCACTAAACAACAGACGTTCCTTGATCTGTGGCTGACCATTTTGTTCTACAACGAACACCAATGAACGCTCGCCCATGAACATCTCTTTGCTCACTTTAATGTAGTTGTCGTTATCCCAGTAAATACCTAACCCAGCTTGTTCAAATGCGAGGTTTGGATCTAATTGAACCGTCACTTCTGTGCTGTAATCCGAGCTAGATACTGGATGAACGAAGATATTATCAACATCAGCTGAACCCGCACCAAAGATATTGCCCTCTTGCACTTGCATCGTCAGCACGCCGTTTTCCAAAGACCGATGTTCCGGATTTTCATTTCTGATTTGCCAGTTAACGAGGTTATTCATGTTATTAGTCCTTGCTGCTAGATCATGCGTTGACGGAGTTGGTAAAACACATTGTCGAGTTCATCGGGATTTTGCTTTTGAATGCGATTAAGCTCTCTTTGTACAGAATCGTACATAAGTTGGTTATCCATGTCTTTCAATGCGGCGTAGTAATGAATGCGACGTCCCAAGATAAAGTTATTCTGGTCATTCTCACTCATCATATTGAAACGGTCTATTGTCGCTAAGAACTTCGCTTTATCCTGTGGCAGCTGTCCGTTCAGTTCCATCAACAAATTAATACCGTGATAGTTACCATAGTTGCCCGTCACGCGGTTTAGTTTACTGATCAATTGATATTGTTCTTCAAGCATTTCACGTTCGCTAAGTGGCGTGAACTCTCCATTCTGCACCAGTTCATCCAATTCGGTTCCAGGCTTCACAGCAAGCGACAGAATGCGTATTTCATCTGGGTTGATTTGGTTAAGTAAGGCCGCCGTTTCTTCAACATGCTGCGCCGAATATTCTTTACCACCCAAGCCAAGGATAATGAAGGTCATCATCTTCATACCCGCTTGCTTCGCGTATTCGGTCGATTTCAAAATAGATTTCGGAGTAATGCCTTTTTTCATCAATTTGAGAACATCAATAGAACCCGATTCCATACCGCAATAAAGCATGTTGAGCCCTGCATCACAGATGGCTTTCATCTCTTCAGGCGACTTCTTAGTCATGCTTTGCGCTCGTCCATAAGAGCTGATCTGCTTTAACTCTGGGAAGGCTTGTTTGAGTGTATTCAACACATCCAGCAAGTCTTCGGTATCCATAGTGAATGAATCACCGTCTTGCAGAAAACAGGTCTCAAATTTACGGTTCTTATAGAATGCTTTCGCAGCCCAAATGTCTTTCTTAATCTCTTCAACGGGACGAATTGCAAACTCCATCCCCTCAAACAGCGTACAGAATTTACATTTGTTCCAAGGACAACCTTGGGTGGTACGAATCAATAAGCTATCCGCTTCTGAAGGTGGACGAATAGGCCCTTGTTGGAACTGATACTGTGTCATTTGAATGCCCAATAATTAACTATTCGCATAGGATACTGGAAGTTCATTCAATGAAAAACACGGTATAATTTGAATTATTATCAAATAAAAACGGATAATTGAAACAGAAGAATGTTGAAGTATTAAGTAGATTAAGGGCTAATCAAGGTTGTCCGGTGTACGTAAATTGGTTCCACACTTTGTACATTTATAGTCACCGTTTCCGCCACTTGAAGCTAGCGACGATAAAATCATGCCAAGCAACCCTGGCTTCTTTTCATGTTGTGGCGCTTTTTCGGCTTGGTTACTGAACATAGTGTACTTGTGCAGTGTCAGTTCCTTACAGTTACTACAGAACGCTCTCGTCTTCTCACTTCCATACATAATATCTATCTCCTTAACTCAAAGCACAAACTAAACATATGGCAAATATGCCACACGTAGAGTTAAATCTAAATATTTTCATGAAGTTATGAGTAAGTAAGAGCGTTTTAAAGAAAAGTAAACTCTCGACTGTTAAGTGAAGTGTTGGTGAACAAAGTTATTCAATTCAGTCACGCTTCTGATGATGTAAACCTCTTTCTCTTTAGCGCGCAATTCTAACTGCGCTCTAAAGTCGTCATTCCAAAATTTAGGACACAGTTGTAGTGTCTTATAGCTTTGTATCGTGCCTTTTATCACTGAGCTTCCAGCAGGCCAGCCTTCAGGTTTAACAAATAAACCTTTGAGCATTCTCTTGGTTACAAACCAGTAGCTAGTTGAATAAGGAATGTCGATATAAACCAAGGTATCAGCTGCATCTAAACGTGTGTTGAACGAGCCTAGAGGGCCAAAACCATCGATGATCCAGCTTTCTGACTTAAATATGCTCTCATGAGCCTCCTCAAATACTTCACGTTCAACAAACTCTCCGTTGGCCTTGTAAACAATAGAGTCCAACTGGTGAAGCTCTATCCCTGTAGCTAGTGCTAACGCCTTGCTGACTGTGGACTTTCCACTCCCAGGCTTACCAAAAACCGCGATCTTTTTCATATGACTTCCTCTATTCAGATAAAACCCATAAGACAGCGACAAAAAACCCACCTTACGGGTGGGTTCGATAAACAAAGCGCATCAACAATCCCACCATTCTTATGGAATGATGATAATTCGTTGGTTAGATGGCGCTAAATTCAGTTTCATAAAACTACTTTTATATATTGTTGCTTAGTTGTCAATGCAGCCAAACGTTGATTGGGAAGCTATATCCTCGTCAAGTCGCACCCATTAATAGTCTTAATGAGTGCTAATTGGTCTTGGTTATTTCGCTTTCTTTTTCGCCACTGTCGCTTCTGATAGCTTGCTTAGTACACCCGATACTTTCTTAACGACCTCGTCACAGCCATTGATCGCGTGACGCTCTACCAAGTAATTAGGATCGTTGTAAGACAACCATACTTTCTTATTTGAATCTTCAGTGACTAACACCTTCTGCGGTAAATCTATCGAGACTTCTTGAGCACATTGCATTAATGGTGTCCCTACTTTCGGGTTACCAAAGATGATGACTTCCGTTGGTCTCAATTCAAGATCGACCTTACTCGCGTTTTTCTGATGGTCAATTCGCGCAAACAATGTCAAACCTTTGCTTATAGCGAGTTCTTCAAAGCGGTCAGCGGTCTCTTTCACTGAGTAATTACTTTGGTATTTAATCAAACCATCAGAAGCCGCAGCTAAAAATGATGCAGAGAGTAAAATGGCGCATAGTGGTAGTAATTTTTTCATCGTCACCTCAGAGATTTAACCTAATCAAACTTACATTCATAGCGCCACTTCTAAAATCAGCGACGTAACCCATGTCAGTATAGACGCGATTCGATTCTCAGTTTGCAGAGAGGATCACTTTTCTAATGCGTCTTATTATCATCAGTTTAGGTTAACTCGACGCTAACCATTGGCTTTGAAGCTTGAATGTTTGGTCATCAAAATCAATAGTGCCTTGCACACCTAGTGGCGTGACTAGCATGGGATGGGTGTGACAACTGTCGAAGCCATACAGGATCGGGACATTTTTACCGTTCAGCACTTCAAGAAGTACATCGAGTGGTGTTCGCCCTGTCCCTTTGTCATCAAACAACTCATGTTTGCCGAGTACAATAGCGCCTACTTTATCGAATACTCCGCAAGCCAATAAGTGCGCGAATGAACGCTCGACCGCTTCAATGCCTTTTAGTGAATCTTCAATAAGCAGAATATAGCCAGACTGAATTTCTGGCATGTATTCGCTGCCCCAAATCCCGGCCATCGTACTCAGGTTGCCGCCAATCACGCGACCGCTTACTTGACCTCTTCCCATGAAGTGCCATTCGTTATTGTAAACTGGCTTTGCAGAGTCTTGAGTTTCCCAATCGTGTTTAATGTCCGTCCAACTCTCAGGCATCGTGTACTGATGTTGGCTTGAATCCGAGCATAAGATGTCAGTAAACGATTGGAAGGTTTCGTCGACTAATGGCGGGAACTCACCAAATGACGCAACAAGTGCAGGGCCATAAAAAGTCACCAATCCAGTTTTGGCGTAGATGCCTAACAGTAATGCTGTGGCATCTGAATAGCCGACGATGATCTTAGGGTCGTCTCTAAGGGCATCATAATCGATGTATGACAACAGTGAGTTACTGTTGTTACCACCAATGGTCGACATAATGCAGCGCACGTCAGGATCTCGAATGAGCTGATTGAGTTCTTCGGCTCGCGCTTGAATGGAACCAGAACGATACCCTTCTGACTCTCCAGTTAACAAACCTTCAACTAGAATGAAGCCCTGCTTTTCCAAATAACGTTTAGCACGAGCAAATCGATTAGGTGCAAAGACCGTTGCGGGCGATGACGGTGAGAAAAATCCGATTTTGTCACCAATATTTAAAGCTTTTGGGTATATCACTCGTTTGTCCTCCATAACAAAATTGGAATAATACGCCTGACTGAAACTCACTAATTCTTAAAGCAAACGAGTTCTTTAAGCGAGTTGATTTCGGGGTTAGAGCTCAAAAAATTAAGGTTGAATCAAATTTTCATCCCCAATTAATGCCACGATTTAGTCCCACATTTCTCACACTGGTATTCGTAATCACTGTCGACATAAAAACCGGGAACATTATGGTCACCTTTAAACAATAACGTCATCAGGTACTCCATCAACACGCCTAACTTCCATTGTTTCTTTTCAGATTCAGTGTCCGCTTTAGATTCAGCATCGGAAGCGCTAACAGCAAGGTGCGGGGTAAGTGCGTCGCACTGCTCACAGTGATAAGGGTGTTTAATATACTTATTATCAAGCATTTATATAAGCCAACTGATATTTATAAATTTGATACATACTAACAACTTATCACTCGGTTCTCGAACTTATTGTTGTCCACTAGAGTTTTATTAGAAAGAAATGAGACACAAGGTAAGTGCCATGCATCTTGAATCAGTTACCATCGAGATCTCCCTCATTGAAAAGCTAAAGCTATTCTTACGCTAAGGTATGAAATTAACTTTTACTTTAATAGCCCTTTTTCCGCAGCACCTTCAAGTTGCACTTCTAGCTCTTTCCATAAGGCACGACTGCCTTTAGAAATACGCTCGCCATTGAAGGTCAGTACTTTGTCTTTGGATATGTTGTGCTTCTTCCAGCTGTGACCACCACCACCATGGATGTTATGAAGCAAAGGCGGCACTCTATCGATCGCCTTACAAAATCTAGCTTCTGGTGACTCACCGGCTTCGAACTCAAGCCATAAATCCAAATACTCGCTTGTTGAATGGCTCGGCAATGATTTCAGCAACCGCTCGACGCAGTTTCTCTCTTTGAGCTTGTTTTCTTCGGTTTCACTGGCATAAATGATGGTGTCTCCGGCATCGATTTCCCCAAGATCATGAATCAGCAGCATCTTCATTACTCGCGTAATATCGATTTCTTCATTGGCATAGTCTTTCAACATGAGTGCGCTCAAACAGACGTGCCAACTGTGCTCAGCGGAGTTTTCATATCGATCCAATCCAACCGGTTTTGTCTGTCGATGAACATCCTTTAATTGTTCAATCTCGACCATGAATTGCAGAATGCCTTTGATTTCTTCCACGATGAGCTTCCTTAACTTAAGTTGATGATTTAGCGGTGCGGAGGGTTAACCTAACGAAAGAGAAGCGTTACTCCCAATGAACCGACATTTTGTAATACGCAACACCCGATGGTTGTGGGCTAAGCTTATCTACCTGTTAGCCATAGGGTGTTCAGGATTTAACTGAAGCAGATCCCACAAGTTACCGTAAAGATCTTCAAACACAGCAACGGTGCCGTAGCCTTGCTCTTTAGGCTCTCGGACAAAGTTAATGCCCAAAGACGTCATACGTTCGTAATCACGCCAGAAGTCATCGGTGTTTAAGAATAGGAATACGCGTCCACCAGCTTGGTTGCCGATGAAATCGAGTTGCTCTGGCTTGGAAGCTCTAGCAAGTAACAGGCTCACACCGGTTGAATTTGGTGGAGCAACAACAACCCAGCGCTTATCTTCTTCTGGCAGATACGTGTCTTCGATGAGATCAAACTTAAGCTTGTTTACATAGAAATCAAGCGCTTCATCGTAGTCTTTTACCACGAGTGCAATGTGGACAATATTCTGTTTCATAACATACCTTGTTGGGGTTTTAGCTGCGTGGAATGATGCCATGAAGCAGGTAAAGACACTAGGTGTCGCATCATAAATCGTAGTATCTCGTCCGTCACAATCTAAAAGGTATACATCATTTATAACTGCCAGAATCCGAGCTCGACGCCACCTTGAATGACAATGGCACACATCCCGTGACGTGGTAACTCCATTGGCGGCACCGCAACTTCGGCGCCTAGTTTCTCGGCTGCAGTTACTGCAGACTGAATATCCTCAACCAACGTGTAATGACGAACAGTTGGTTCTTCAGTTTCACGAAGCGGTGCTCGAATGCCAATTACCCCGCCATTAGATAGCTTTGCAGTGCGCGCCCCACCAAGGTTCACATCTGCACCACTGAATTTCACGTTGTAGAGCTGAGCGTATGTTGCACAAACGACATCGACCTCTGGGGTAACCACTTCAAGATATTGAACCTTCATCAAATTTCCTTCTCGTGTTCTTTAAGACTCTCAACCTGCATACAGCTGTGCAGGTGTTTCTCATCAATAATTTATTACTAAGCAATTCGACCGCGCATGATAAATTGCGGGCCTGCTGCGCCACCTAAATACTGTTGATTGATATCTTCGAAACCGCCTTTCTTATAACAGTTGAATGCTGCCGGATTTTTGCAATTCACAGTTAAGTAAATCGACTCATACGCTGAGTAATTCGCTTTTAAATACGGAAACAAAGCCTTCACCGTGCCTGTTCCTAAACCTTTACCTTGCTGGTTTTTATTAAGCACAAAGGCTCTCAAGCCAATGCTTCCTTCAGGGCAGAATTCGTAGTGCTCTGCGTAAGCGATATCCAGCTTAAAGAAACCCACAACTTCGTTATCAGACTTAATCACGTGCAAGTGCGTCGTTTCACTGCCGTCTAATAAAAACTCTGCAGCTGTACCAGCGAACTTAACCTGTTCATCGGCGAGTTGGATGGCCTGAACTAACGCCACATGTGAATCTTCAAGCCTTTCGATAGTTATCATTGTTGTTCCTTCTGTATAGCACCCACGAAGAACCGACTAGAGCTCATCGCTAGTATCTCGAGATCCGTATTTTGGGAAATGCAACCTTAGTACTCAGTTAATACGTTTAGTCCATCCAATAATTTCGAGTAAAGACCAGCATTTGGTATCCAACTAAAAGGTCATGACTTAATGAATATCTTGGCAGAGCCTAAAGAGATAACCGTCAGGAGTTTGAACGATGAACTGCTTCTGAGTCGCGATCGAATCCCCACATTGATAAGACTTCGACTCTAACGCTAAGTAAATAGAATCAGCGGCGCTTTCGTTAACTCTCTGATAAAGTCGCTCGATGTCGATAACATCCCATTGGAAGTTAACACCACGCCCTAACGGAAACTCTAGGTCACCTGAAAGCCATTTTCGACTTTTGCCCGCAATCCCTTCAAGCATCACATCAACACCATCAAGCGTTAGATAAGCAAACTCCTCATCTGGGCGTTCGTATTTAACTTCAAACCCTAACACATCGACAAAGAAGGATTTGCTCACATTAATATCGAAACAATAAAGCTCTGGAACTACTCGTAATGTCATGATTTACCATTCTCATTATTTTATTGCTGATTAATCATCTTCTTTTAATGCAAGGGCGCTATTGTGATGTTTTCTTTATTGGCTGACACACTAACAATACGTAAACCAATACAAAACTAAGCACAATGGCACCTAAAGTGCTAAACCCAGCATAATTCATTGATATCGAAAACGAGAAAGGCGCGACAAAAAAGAGTGAATAGTAATAAACAGTAAAGGGCTTCAATACTTGAGCGCATTGTTTACATGGCATGTATTTGGAAGGATCCAGCTTGGATTTCTCTTTAATAGAAACCGACGCCCCACAATTTGGACACTTGAACATCGAACATCTCCTTAATTCCGTTTGATTATTCCCTTTATTCACACAGCAACAGACTCACAATTTGTATTACTGCGCTAGCTTCCCAAGGATGACTGGATCGCTCAACAGATTCGTCAGAGGAAGAAACAATGGCTCTGGTAAATCATCGAGCTTAAACCATTTCCATTGCTTACATTTATCAGGCTCTGTCACCTGTGGTTTGCCGCTAGCATCAGAAGCCACAACAAACAGCGTTATATAGTGCTTGTTCTCTTTCTCAAAAATATCATTGGTAAAAGAGAGCTTTTCAAATCCACTAACAACGAGGCCAGTCTCTTCGAGTGTTTCGCGTTTGGCACACTCTTCAATGCTCTCACCCCACTCAAGGTGTCCGCCCGGCGTTGCCCACGTATGAGCTCCGTGAGAACCAATTCGCTCTCCAAGTAACACTCGCCCTTCACGTAGAATAACCGCAGCGATACCTACTCTTACTTCCTGACTCACTTAAAACTCCTTAATTCTTACCAAAAGACAAACGAACAGCTAAGTGACTAACAATGCCGAGATCACGCTCAAACTTACCACTAGCGCCAAGCCGAGTTAAATACCAAATGTTGAGAATGATCTCGTAAAGCTCTGTCGATCACACCCAAGGAAGCACTTTTACTTGCTGCCATCGAGCCTTATAGCCAGTGGTCATTTTGTTGTAATTTTCTTCTGTCATTGCTCGCTTATTCGGTTTAATCAGCATATCAAACGCATCCTCTACACCGTATGGTGAAAACAACTTGATGCCGCCTGAATCATTCAAAGTAAACCCGATAGCAAATGCAGAGAGCCAAGACTCGATACCTTGTTCAACACGATCGTATGGTTGAATGAAGCAACCGAACTTCTTAGCGTAATGCTCATGAATGGTCGCTTGGTTCTTTACGTCCACGTCGACACAATGACTTAACCGCGAACGAATGCGGTTTTTGAACTCATCTTCGGTGATAGCTGAGGTACTATTGAAATAGACAACATCGAAGTCTTTGACTTGGTCTAGAAGCGGTTTGTTTTCGATATCATTCCAGATGATTTGAGTGATAGCTCCGCCTGCAATATAGAGTTTGGCAAGCCTACCTCACGACATACTTTGGCTGTATCGATTAGCTCAGGAACTTGTTGAATGAGGTTCTTTAGTTTTTGTTTATTCATCGTGACCTAACTAACATCCATCTAAGGTTTGACCAACGCTACACATGAATACGCCGACCTGTCGGCATTGCTTCCAGACGCTTGCCTAATACTTCTTTCAACAACTCATAAGCTTTCTTGCCTGTGCAGTGCCCTGTATACAGTTTATCAATGGGGTATTGAGACAACGTCAATCCAAGATCTCTAATGTCTTGCTTTGTGCCACCAATACTATTGAACAATGGTAAGCCCACTAGATGGAAGCCCCCGACAACCGCTTTTATTCTCTCTCCTGGGAACAGAGTAACCGCTGTATCAACCATATTAAGAACGCCACTATGCGCACATCCCGTGAATATAACTAAACCATCTGGCTCTTTAATCACTAACAGTAATTCATGATCAAATGAGTCGCGCTCCCGTCGATTTTCCGACTGTGTATAAAGGTATTTATTACCCTTAGGTTGTTCGTGTTTCACGCTAATATCTGTGATAGCAAAGACATTTGGGGCGATCTCAGTAGTACGATTAACGAAGACTAACCGCTCGTTGCTGTTTTCTAGTAAGTCCGGATTGATCCCGACATCACTTTTGAAACCGAAAGCCCGGAAATGATAGCTTTTCTGTTCGCAATTTTTCAGAAACACTTTGGCTTTAGAGTTATGAGCAACAAAATCAGCGGTGCCATTACAATGATCATGATGCCTGTGTGATATGACAGCGAGGTCTACATCTTTAATATCAATACCCAGTAATGGTGCGTTTTGACAAAACGTATCGCCACTTCCCATATCGAACAAGATCTTTAGCGATTCAGTTTCAATATGCAGTGATAGTCCGCGCTCAACGGCTAAATCTTTCCTGTTATCCAGTCGAGAGTTATCAACCAGCGTCGTTATTTTCATAGTTCCCTTTTGATTCATTTACGAATCGCACATTGCCCAACGGAAATAAGGTCTTTGACCATCCATTCGCTCAACCTCTGCACCCAACCTTTTGTAGAAATCATGCGCTTTCTTATTGTTCGGACTTGCCGTCCATGAGATGTGAGAGGCGGATGATGACTTCGCTTGTGACTTTAAAGCCAACATAAGTTCACGGCCATACCCTTTTGCTCTTTGATTTCCTGTAACCAATAGGTCGTCAAGCCAGATTGATGGCTGTCCACTGAAGGATGAATATCGATAGTGATACAGTGCGAAGCCAAAAGGCTCACTATTCCGTTCCAATATTAACGCATGGGCAAATGCGTAGTCACCAAATAGTGTACGTTCGATTTTCTCTATAGTTGTCGAGATTTCACCGCTAAACCCTTTCATACTTCGGTCAAAGTCAGCTTTTTGTTCAATAAACTCTAACAAGACTCTTGAGTCTTCTTTTGTCGCAGTCCGTACGATCAATCTCTTCTCCATGGGTGAATTTATTCGTTATTGTCTAACGCTTGTTAATAGATAAATATGCCACGTATTGCGAATCAGCTTAAAGTGCTTTCAGATTTTTGTTTCGCAGACGATATTGCTTGGGCTATTTTGGCCCTGTGATTTGCTTCCCACTCAGCGAGCGTTAATGACGCCTCTTCACTTGCTTTCTTTGAAGCCATTAAAAACACTTCGTCTTTCTTTGATTTGGGAATAACGACAATACCCTCTACATCAGCAACAATGATATCTCCCGTAGAGACCTTTGCTCCCCCGCAAGTGATTGGAGCGCCCAGTTCAGAATAGACCTCTTTCTTTCCCGGTACAGGATGAACACCTTTCGCAAAAACTGGAAACTTCATATCTGAAATTTCACCCAAATCTCGAATGACACCATCAATAATAAAGCCTTTGATACCTCGATTCTTCGCGACTGCGCATACATTACCGCCGGCTACAGCATATTCGCTATCAACGCCATCTACTACAATGATCGAACCTTCTGGTGCTTCGTATATGGCTGAATGAAGCATTAAATTATCACCAGACGTTAACTGGACAGTAAACGCTTCTCCACAAATTCGCGGCATTCCCTGCCAAAGAGGACCAATACTAAAGTCAATAAAGTGATCGTTACTTAGTATATTTCCGTACTCGGTTGTCGCTAATTTAGAAAAATCTGTCTTCATATTTACTCTCCACTTTCAAAGTGGGCAAATACTTCTGCGCCAGTCATATTGTGCGTTTCATTTTTAAATTCGTAGTAATCGGGCTTTTCATCGATGAATATCTGATGAGTTAACTTGTAGTCATCCCCAGACATCAATAAACCGACAGGAAGGTGATACTGATTATTTGGCACTAAAAAGTAAAACAAGTGAGTACCACATTTACCGCAGAACCCTCTCTCAGCCCAATCGGATGACTTATATCTCACTACATTTGATTCACCTGATATTTTGACGGAATCAGAGCAATCAATGACTAACATCGGACCGCCAGACCAATTTCTACACATACTACAATGACAAGCCCCCAATTCATTACTGGCGTACTCTACTTCCAACTCAACCGAGCCACATAGGCACTTTCCTTTACCTTTCATGAATCCTCCAATCTTTGCAATGTGTGTAAATGAATAGCAGATCACGCTTTTTATACCGATGACTTAATTAGAAAGGCTATTTTGTGTTCCCCTTCTCCGACAGATACGCGGCATACTTTTTAGAGATCCATTTATGAATATGAAGCCCTGTTTTACGAACAAGATACCAATCTATCGCAACTAGAATCACCAAACCGATTACAGTTCCCATTACAAAACCCCCATGCTCATTGAAATGCCACTCTACCAAATAGTTAAGAAAGGCACCGTGAACCTAAACTAGATATGGATAGTTACTTTAACTCAGGAAGAATGACGAGGCATAACGCTTAGCTACGCTGTAAGTGGATGTATGCCATGTCTGAGCGAAGCGAGTTCGGCACGCGTTTACGAATCAGATTTAGGCGCCTTGTTGAACGAAGCCGCT